>JAAYKM010000028.1 GCA_012522415.1 Deltaproteobacteria bacterium
CCCCGCCATTGACCCCTGCGGCTTCGGTGATGTTGATTCCTTGATGACAGCCATCACAGAGGTCCTTCTCGAGAAAGAAAGACTCGCCCTGGATTCCAGGCCATCAGGATCCTGATCTTTGAGGGCCCTCCTGTATCCAGGCTTGTAGGGGGCCGATCCGGCTTTTGCGGATCCGGCCTGTCAGGATGATGTGATCCGGTTCGTAACGTTCCTCTGTCACGCTTCCATATTCGCGGGCGTGCGCCACGATTCCGGCCTCACGGTAAGGAATCAGCGCATGGTACTCAACCAGCGTCTCCTTAACGAACTGAGCCAGCTTCTCCTTCAGGCGGTCAATCCCGAGACCTGTCGTGGCGGATACCTGTACAATCCGGTCCGCCTTCTCATGACGCAAGACAGCCATGACCTGGTGGAGCGCCTCTGAACTGACAATATCCATCTTGTTCAATACGTAGATAAAGGGGAGCGAGCCCGCGCCCAAATCCTTAAGTTGATGATGCACCACTTCAATCTGGGCCGCTGCGTCCGGATCAGCCATATCACACACCAGAATAATCAAATCGGCGCTTGCCGCCTCCTCAAAGGTCGCTCTGAAGGCCTGAAGCAAAAACCCCGGTAAATCCCTGATAAAACCGACTTTGTCAACCAGGATCAGGGACAGGCCGTCACCCGCCTCGATCCGCCTGGCGGTCGGATCCAGCGTCATAAAGAGCTGATCCCCAGTCGCCAGGTCCGAGTCTGTCAACTTGTTCAGCAAGGTGGATTTTCCCGCGTTGGTGTAGCCGACAATGGCTGCTGTCACCATTTCCCGTCGCTGCCTCAAGGACCTGGAACGTTGACGGCGTCCTTCCATTTTGCGCAGTTCACCCCTCAGCACCGCCATCCTTTTGCGGATGACACGCCGGTCCTGCTCCAACTTGGTCTCACCGGGACCCCGCGTCCCGATTCCACCACCCAGGCGCGAAAGCTCGACCCCTCGTCCCGTCAGCTGCGTCAACCGGTAACGGAGCCAGGCAAGCTCCACCTGAATTTTGCCTTCATCGGTACGCGCCCGTTCGGCGAAGATAGACAAGATAACATTCACCCGATCACTGATTCGAAGATCGACCTGTTCCGCAATGCCCCGGGTCTGCGCGGGCGTCAATTCGCCGTCAAAAATAAGGTAGTCCACCTCCATATCGCGCGCCATTTCGACGATTTCGAGAAGCTTGCCCGATCCCACGTAAGTCAGGCCATCTGGTTTTTCAAGTCGCTGCACGACCCGGCCCTTGACGACAAATCCATTGGTGCCTGCCAGGTCTTCCAGCTCGTCAAGAGATCGGCTAACCACGTCCTGGCCGGTCTTTGACGAATCGACCGCGACAAGCAGGGCGGCGGGAGCCGCTGTTTGTTCTGTCATTGAACTTGAAGAATTTTTTTCAGATTGCATGATTTTATGTCCAAATTTTTCTTTTGTGGATATTGTTGCCACTCTCTATTTCGAAGATGTCGAAGATTCCGCGCCGGCCTCTGTGCTATGTTCAGTTTAAATCAAC
>JAAYKM010000029.1 GCA_012522415.1 Deltaproteobacteria bacterium
CCGCCGTGGACCGGGCTGAAAAACTCGGCTATCCCGTGGCGATGAAGATCGTTTCCGATCGCATTATCCATAAAAGCGACGCGGGCTGCGTGCGCCTGGGTCTGCGGGAAGCCCGGGATGTGGGGACTGCCTGGCGGGAAATCCTGCTCAACGCCTCGGCCTTCGCGGCGCCCGATGAAATCCGGGGCATTGCGATTCAACCCATGCTCCCTCCGGGTTTTGAAGTCATCGTGGGGGGACTTTATGATCGTCAGGCGGGACCGGTGGTTATGTTCGGTTTGGGCGGAATCTGGGTGGAGGCCTTGAACGAAGTCGTGTTCCGGCTGGCGCCGGTCAGTCGTAAGGAAGCGGCCGACATGGTTTCAGAGGTGCGGGGGTCCCCCCTTTTGCTGGAGGGGGGGAGGGGATATCCTCCCGTGAACCGTGAATCACTGCTGAATTTGATCGTTACGGTCGGCCAAATGATGGCGACCTTGCCTTTGGCGGAGCTGGACCTGAACCCGGTTGTTTTTTACGAGGGCCGCTACGCCGTTGCGGACGCCCGGATGGTCCTGCGTCCAAGACCTTGAATGGATGAGCCAAGGGCGAAACACGCGACGGCAGAAGCACCTGTCCCGCCTGCTGCGGGAAGGAAAACAAATTCAACGGGACCGTGTCCGAAACGGGAAAAAGAAATAACGGCCCGTATCAGAACAAAAAAGGGATGAACATCCGGGTCCCGTTCATATACTGACGGTATTCCTCTCCGAACCGTTCGATATTTTCGCGCTCTTCCACCTTGCCCGTTATGAACAAAAACAGGGTCACCAAGAATGCCAGGGCCAGGCTTGGAATGCCCGGCGCCTTCATCGCCACACCCCAGGCCAGAAGAATCACGGACATGTACATGGGATGCCGGATAAAGCGGAAAGCGCCGACTTTCAGCAGGCGGGTCGTGTTTTCAAAAGCGAGATTCGGAGAATGAGGAAGAGGGCCCTCGGAAAGTCCCAAGATGAACATCAGGTCGGCGCTGTGGATGATCAGCATGAGGGAGCCTATCAAAAGGGGCCAGGAAACGGTCTGATTCCATGAAAAGGGATCGTCAAACCAGGAGGGTATGTTCAGAATGACGAGGAGGAGCAGAAATTCGAAAGCGAAAAAACGATAAAAACCATGGCACAAAGGATCCTTGAGAGAGTTCCTGGATACGGTGATGATGACTCCTGAAATAATCATGAAGGCAAATACGGATATGGCCAGCATGGAGGTGTTCTCCCGACGGATGATATGGCGGAATCCGGTCCCGCCCCTTCCCGCCGCGGCCCGGTTTGTCATGGGGAGACAAACCGGGCCGCCGGTTGGGAAGGCGGATGAATTGTAACCGGGCAGGTCCGTTTTGACCAGCAATTTTTCTCCTTGTACTCTGCCTGCCGGGATTAACCACGGTCGTCATGATTGGAGGGACCACCCCACGGGTGGTTCGCCCGTGAATCGGACGGGAAGTCCCCCGTTTCCATGATTCCCCGTGTCCTTTTGATGGGGTTTCTTGGATTTCGGGGCCCTGCGGCGCAATGATCTCAAGAGGTGTCCCCACGTGTTTTTGTTCAATCCCCTTTCCGGGGGGGGCCCCTCCGATGGGCCACGGCGTTTCTTTCCTGGAAAAAACCGTCCCGGTAACCCTGGATTCTGGTGTTGTGTTCTGCCAGGGCCAGTCTTTTTTCCGCCAGGCAGGCGTAATCTCGGTCTATTTCCACCCCTATGTAGCGGCGGCCCAGCTTGCGTGCCGTTACGGAGGTGGTGCCCGAACCGAGAAAGGGGTCCAGAACGATATCGCCTTCGCGGGAGCTGGCCAGAATGATTCGGGCCAGTAGTTTTTCGGGTTTCTGGGTTGGATGGTCCGTGTTCTCCGGCATGGACCAGAAAGGCACCGTCAGGTCCGTCCAGATATTGGACGGGTGTGTCATGCGCTCGGGTCCCTCCGGCGTTTCCTCCCAGTCCTTCGGGCGGCCGCGGCCGTCCCGGTACGGCGCGAGAACCCGGCGCCTGATTTTGACTGCGTCGATGTCGAAGACATAATCATTCGAAACGGTGGCGAACCAGATGTCTTCGCTGTTGTTTTTCCAGTTGGAACGGGCCCCCCGCCCCTTTTCGCGCTCCCAGGTGATCCGGTTTCGGATGATGAAGTGTTTCTCCAGAGCACACCGGACGGTCGTCGAAGAAAACCAGTCGCTGCAGATGTAAAGGGAAGCCGTTTTCTTGAGGATCCGGGGTAATTTCCCGATCCAGGAATCAAGCCAGGCCCCGTACGCCTGACAGGTGAGTCTGTTGAACGGCCTGTCGTTGTAGGTTTTGGCCAGGTTATACGGGGGGTCGGCGAAAAAGAGATCGATAGCGTGATCCGGCAGAAAATCGAGGACAACGAGGGCATCTTGACAAATCGTTGTGTTCACGACTTCATGAAGCGTCGCCGTTTTTTGCAAATGCCCGAGTCTGCTTTCGTAGCAGCGTATTTCTTCAGCGGTCAGGCTGATCGTGCGGTTGCGGGGTGCGCGCACCTGTGATTCCTTTGATCCTTTCTTTTCCATGGCGCCGCCGGGTCATAAGGGTGGGCCTCGGGGGACAGGGGGGCCGAGCATTTATCTTGGCGTTCATGGCTTTTTTCTGCCATAATCCCCCGCACTCCGAAACAACGGGGCATCATTCATGCCTGAAAAGATGACTTTGTGCAACCCTTTAGGGGGTATTTTTTATGGTGGAGCGGTTTGTGATCCATCTTTTGGATGACTTCCGTTGGAGAAAAAAGTCGAATACATCGCCATCGCCGCGTGCACGCACCGGCCATTCGCCAGGGGGCAGGATTGATTCAAACAGGGAAAAATAAAAGTCGAACGCGTCGGGATCGTTCCATGCAAACGGGTTTGCCCTTTCAGGACGAGAAAATTTTAAAACGCTCGGTATTGATCGTGACGGCGTTTGCCGCATACCTGACGCCTTTTATGGGTTCGGCCGTGAATCTGGCCCTGCCCGCCATTCAAAAGGACCTTGGGGCAAACGCGCTCGGACTCGGATGGGTGATGAGCAGTTTCATTCTATCGGCCGTTGTTTTTCTTCTTCCATTTGGTAGACTTGCGGATATCGTCGGTAGAAAAAGGGTTTTTACGGCCGGTCTGATGCTGTTCACGGTTTCGACGCTGTTCATCGTTTTTTCCCAGACTCTTGCGGCCCTTATCGCGTTCAGGATCGTGCAGGGCGTATCAAGCGCCATGATCTTCGGAACGAGCATGGCCATAATCACGTCCGTCTTTCAGGAGGGGGAGCGCGGGAGAGCCCTCGGAATTAACGTGACGGCAGTATATCTCGGTCTGTCGACGGGACCGGTCATCGGGGGCCTGCTGACCCAGCATTTCGGCTGGCGGAGCATTTTTGCCTTTCTGATACCGTTTGGAATCGCCGCCGTTGTTCTCATCAGGACAAAAATCAGGACGGAATGGGCTGACTCAAAGGGAGAAAAATTCGATGCCTGGGGCTCGGTCATTTACGGCATGACCCTTTTTGGGGTCATGTATGGGTTTTCAAATCTTCCGTCGGTCACGGGCTGGGTCTTTCTTATTACGGGTGTTCTCCTGTCGGTTGGTTTCGTTCTGTTTGAAAGGAAAACGGAGCATCCTGTTTTCGATATCCGGCTGCTGGTCGGAAACAGGGTTTTTGCCTTTTCCGGTATGGCCGCCCTGATCAACTATTCGGCGACAAGCGCCATCGGATTCTTCATCAGTCTTTACCTGCAATACATAAAAGGGTTCGGAGCCAGGGAAGCCGGTCTCATCATGATCTCCCAGCCCCTTGCCATGGCGCTCCTGTCACCGGTTGCGGGAAGGCTCTCCGACAGGTATGACCCGGGGAAAATCGCATCGATAGGGATGGGATTCACCGCGGTGGGATTGCTCGCGTTTTGTTTTATCACGCCGGAAACAACAATTGCGACTATTCTGGTTCTGTTCATCATCCTCGGAATAGGTTTCGGATTGTTTTCTTCTCCGAATTCCAACGCCATTATGAGTTCAGTCGAAAAACGTCATTTCGGGGTTGCGTCAGGTGGCGTGGGGACCATGAGAATGATCGGGCAGATGTTCAGCATGGGGATAGCGATGATGATCATTTCCCTTTACATGGGAAGGCAGGTCATCAATCCCTCCACCTTTCCGGGATTCATCGCCGGAATGAAAACCGGATTCGTGATTTTTTCGGTTTTGTCGGTGCTGGGGATTTTTGCCTCCCTGGCAAGAAACGACAGGACATAAGCGATTTCTTTCATCCCGTATTCCTGCCGGGATACAGGCCATCTGAAGGGTCATTCACGGCTGTTTTCTGATTTTACAGACGGATTCAGGGGATATTTTTTATAATACGGGTTTTATACAAGTGTTAAATAGGTATTAATCAGGCATTGTCTCGCATGCCGGACATATCATAAATATATACTGAACATCGGAAGCATTCATGCCGCAAGGTCGCACGGACAGCGGAAAAAAGAAGAGAATGACAGCCTATGCCTCACAAGAAAGAACCGTTTCATTCGCCGGTCTTCTTGGCGCGAATTCTGGAGCTTGCCATGGACACCGATTTGAAGTTTCCAAAATCGATCGTGTGTGTGTGAATGATGAGCAAACCCTCGGTGGATCCTGGATCACGATCACCGGAGGTTTTTCTTTGGAATGCGGGATTCAATCATGAACAAAAAAGGGAGGGTTTGTAACGGTATGAGATGGCGAGGAATCATTTTGCGTATGGCTGTCGGGATTTTTGCGGGGATGTTGCTCTGGGGTTGCACCCCCGCTCTGGAGGAGCAACTCAAACCTTTTCAGGTCAGCTATTTTCGGAACAAGCTGATGGATGTCGCCTTTGCAGATGTCCGGCACGGATGGACCTCCGGAGACCAGGGGTTGATTCTGTTTACCGATGATGGAGGAAAACACTGGGCGCGTCAGAACAGCGGTACCCAGCATACCCTGAGGGCCATCAGTTTCATCGATGCCGAGCGGGGTTGGATGGTCGGCGGTGCCGGTACGATTATCCGGACGGAGGACGGGGGACAGACTTGGAAGCGGCTGGACAGCGGGACCAAGGATGACCTCATGTGCGTCAAATTTCTGGATGAAAAACGGGGATTCGCGGCGGGGGCCTTCTCGTTGTTCCTCAGGACGGAAGACGGAGGGCAGACCTGGATAGACATGACCGATCAGTTTTCCGAGGAAGAAGCGTTCATGCTGGATACGAGCGGGATGTCCATGGAAGAGAAAATGGCCGCTCTCAAGGAGGAATTTGCCGCGGAGGGGGGCGAGGAGGAGGGGGAAAGCGTCATTCCGCTGAATCCGATGATCAACGAGATTTTTTTCATCAATCCCCTGAAGGGGTGGGTGGTCGGTGAGGCCGGCTCCATTTGGACGACCGATGACGGCGGCTTGCAATGGGTGAAACAGCAGAGCGGACAGTTGGAAGACCTGTTCGGTGTTTTTTTCAAGGACGAGGAGGAAGGGTGGGTGACCGGTTTGAACGGCACCCTTCTTTATACGGACAATGGTGGAAGCACCTGGCGGCAACAGGTGTCCACGGTAAAACAGTCCCTCTTTGGCATCGCCGTCTCCGGTGATCGCGGATACGCGGTCGGCAACGCGGCCACGATGATCGAGACGAAGGACGGCGGGAAGACGTGGAAGGAATTCGTGCCCCCCTCGATTCGGAATTTTTCCTGGATTCGCGGCCTGGTGGTGATCAAGGATGTAGAGGATACCTATGTGGCGGTCGGCGGATTGGGGACAATCATGATCAGCCGGGACAGCGGGATAAGCTGGGAAAAGATCAGTTAGTCGCGAAGGAGGGACGCAGATGATAGCAAAGATAGTCGATTTTATATTCAGGAAGCGGATGGCGGTCCTCGGAATTATCGGGGCCATCACCCTGGGCTTTCTGTATTTCATGATGAATATCAACATCGCCACGAACTACGACGATCAGCTTCCCACGAATCATCCGATCCGGGCGGTGCATGAACAGTACAAGGACAAGCTGGGCGGTTCCCACATGGTTCTGGTCATGCTCAAGGTCAAAAAGGGCGATGTCTGGAACATTCCCACCCTGAAAAAGATCAAGTACATGCAGGAATACCTGGATGCGATCCCCGGGGTCAACCACTACCAGGTCAATTCGCTGGCCTCGCCCCGTGTGAAGCAGGTGGAGGTGACCTCCGGCGGCGGTCTGTCCTTCAAGGCCATCATGGCGGATGTTCCGCAAACGGAACAGGAGGTCGAAATTCTGGCCCGCAACGTTCACCTGAACGACGCGGTTTATGGGCCCATGATCGCTTTCAACAACCAGTGCGCGCTTCTGACGGCGAACTTCATCGAGGGCAGCTTCAGCTATGACGAAGTGTTTTCGATGGTCAACAAACTCGTCGCGGAGATGAACGACGAGCACACGGAGGCCTATGCGGCCGGCGAGCCCATGCTCACGGGCTGGATTTTCGATTACCGCAACGAGACGGTCATGATCCTGTTTTTTACCTTCGGGGTGATGATCCTGCTCCTCTTCCTCAATTACCGGAATTGGACGGGTGTGGCCGTGCCGATGACCGCGGCGTTCGTCAGCGCCATATGGGGTCTCGGATTCTGCGGGCTCCTCGGATTCAGTCTGGACCCGTTGATCCTGGTCATTCCCCTTTTGTGTATGGCCATCACGATCAGCCATTCCGTTCAGATGTGTCAGCGGTACTTTGAACTGCTCGATGAGTTCCGGGACAAGGAAAAGGCGGGCCGTCTGGCCATGCAGAGCATCCTGCCCCCGGGCATGCTGGGGCTTATCACCGATATCGGCGGTATGGCCTGTATCGCCGTTGCTCCCATCCCCCTGCTCCAGAAGCTGGCCGTTTTCTGCGGCTTCTGGATCGCAAGCATCGTGGTGAGCGTGATGATTCTCTGTCCCCTCCTGTTCCAGTTTTTCCCCGTACCGAAAAACCTGGCCAAGATCGCCCGTCCGGACAAGACGAACTTCTTGGAAAAACGGGTTCTGGGCAGTTTCGGATTTCTGGCGACGGGCAGGAGCGCCTACGGCATGGTCGGCCTGGGCGTGGTCATGTTCGTGGCGGCGGTCTGGGTGACGAGCAAGATGAACATCGGCGATATCCACCCCGGTTCCCCGATTCTGTGGCCGGATTCGACTTATAATGTCGCCATCAAAAACATCAACGAGAACTTCGCCGGGACGGAGGAACTCTTCTTCATCGTGGAGGGAAAGGAGCCGGGTCTGATCCGTCAGCCGGACATCCAGAGAAAGATCCGGGAATGCCAGATCTACATGGAAGAAAGCGAGATGGTCGGGTTCACCCTGTCGATTGCGGACTTTGCCCCGGTGGTGAACAAGATCATCCATGCGGGGGATCCGAAGTGGGAGGTCATTCCGGAGGATGCCGTGATGATGGGGAGCGTCATGAACGTTGTCATCGGCGGTTCCGCGCCGGGTGACTTTGACCGGATGATGAGCCGGGACCACAAGGACGCGAACATCGTCGTCTGGTGCAAGGATCACCAGGGGGATACGATCCGTCAGGTTCTTGCGCGCGCCCGCAGCTGGATCGCGAAGAACAAGGATTACGAGCCCCTGCAGTTCCGTCTGGCGAGCGGCTATCTGGGTATCCTGGGAGCGGTGAACGAGGTCGTGGCCCAGGCCCAGGCCCAGAACATCGCGTTGATTCTGGGGATTGTCGTTGTTTTCGCGGCGTTCACCTACCGTTCGCTGCTCGCCGCGGCGATTCTTGTGTTTGTCCTTTTGCTCGGGAACTTCCTGACCATGGTGTTCATGGTGCTCAAGGGGATCAGCCTCAATGTCAATACCATCCCCGTGGCCTCCATCGGCATCGGCGTGGGCGTCGACTACTCAATTTACATCCTCTCACGGATCATCGAGGAGTACCAGCTTCACCGTGATCTGCGGCTGGCGATCCCGGTGGCATTGAGGACGACGGGCAAGGCCGTGGTGTTTACGGCGGTGACCCTGGCGGGCGGCGTGATCCTGTGGTACTTCCTGTCGTCGCTGCGGTTCCAGGCGGAAATGGGGCTGCTTCTGGCCCTGGTTCTGCTCATCAACATGGTTCTGACCCTGGTCCTGCTGCCTTCCATCATTTTTGTCCTCAAACCGAAGTTCATCGAAAAGGGGACGTTCATGATCCGGGAAAAGGCGGTGAGGGACTAAGCGGTTTATGTTTCGGACCCCGGCCCGGGGATGCGAACGACGTCCCCGGGCCGGGATTCTTTTCAGGTCAAGGCGGCATCGCCGGGGGAAGAATCGGCCAGGGAGGAGGTGAGAGGGGGGCGAAATAGCGGAAGAATGGCATTGATGGAAAGGAGCTTGCGTCAAGTATTCAATCCTTGAAACGAGAACAGGAGGCAGAGTTATGGGAGGGAAAACAAAGATACTGATCGGTTTTATCGGATTTATGATGATGCTGGCCTGGAGCGGGGGCGCCTGGGCCATCGAGTACGGTAATTTCGAGATGTCCGGCTGGGTGAGAAACCAGATCGCCTACAACATCGGCCAGCCGAACCCGTACAACGTCCTGGGTGAAATGGCCGACGGGCGCCGGGACCGGATCAACCTGAAGATGTTCAAGACGTCGGTGCAGTTGAAGCCGCAGTACCATTTTACGGACAACGTCTCGGTGTTCGCCCGGACCATCGCGTCCATCGACCGTTCCGTGGAAACGGACTACCCCGGAAGCGTGGATCACTTCCCCAAGTCCTACGACATGGACCTGTTGTTGACGGGGGACGAATGGATGATCGGTCTGAAGGAGCTGTACATGGATTTCGACAGCCAGTACGTCTGGCTCCGTCTGGGAAAGCAGCAGGTCTCCTGGGGACAGTCCGACGGCCTGCGCCTTCTGGACATCATCAACCCCCTGGACAAGAGCTGGCACGGCATCAGCCTGAACGAACCCTACCTGGATGCGTTCGACAACGTCCGTGAATCCCTTTGGATGGCCCGGCTGACGCTGAAATCCCCCTGGGAAACGGACAATCTCCAGGACGTGCAGCTTGAGCTCCTCTGGCTGCCCGGGCATTTCATCGGTTCCCAGTTTGTGGGTCACATCAACCCGGTTCACGGGTCCCCCTACAACTTCGAACCGGACATGTTCACCAACAGAGAGGTTATTCCCGGCGGTCAGGAATTTGGCGCTCGTCTCATGGGAAAATATCGCGCCTTGGAATGGTCTCTGAACTACTTCCGTCATTACGAAGACGACGGCTTATATCAGATGGTCGATGCTGGTCCCGGTCATCCATGGAAGCCGTTTCATATTGTTTCCCGAACGGTTCACCCCCGCGTCGATTCCTACGGTTTCTCCATGACCTACGACGACGCCCTGAACACGAAGGCCGTGTACCGCCTGGAGTTTCTGTACCAGGATCGGCCTTACGAGAAGGATTATATAAATGGTGCAGACCCTTGGCCCACGGACATCGAGAGGAGAAAGACCATCAAGGCCCTCCTGGGGATCGACCGGCCGACGTTCGTGAAGTTCCTGAACCCGACCCGTACGGTCAGCTTCGGTTTCCAGGCCTTTGTGACCCAGGTCGTCGAGCACCGAAAAGACATCAAAAAGGACGGCCTGACCCTGAACGGCTCCCACCCGTCCCAGACCACGACCATGTTCAGCTTCTCCGCGGACACGGGGTACATGCAGGACCGGATCAAACCCAATATGCTCTACATCTTCGATCCCGGCCGGAAGGGGCATTATCTCCAGGTGGGGACGGAGTTCCGTCTTTCGGACAACATCCTCTGGTACGTGGGCGCCACCCTGTATGACGGCAAGCACAGCGACAATGCCGCCAACGACAACCTGGCCTACTTCGAGTGGGCCGACGAAATCCAGTCACGAATCACGTTTCAATTTTAATAAAGGAGGGATAGACGTATGAGATTCAAGAAAAAAACGATGACATGGACGGTACTGGCGGGTATTTGCGCCTTGCTCCTGCTCGTGGCGGGGGTATCACCGGTTGCGGCCCTGACGGATCAGCAGGCCAGGGTACCCGGTTATTACGGTTTCGAGCAGAACCTGGACAAGTTCGATTTCACGGGTATGCCCATGAAGCTTCCTTCCAACGAGGTGGAGAGGCTTTCGAACGGGAAGATCAAGGTGGGTATGGTCATCAACAAGAACAATGTGGACAGTATGAAGAACGAACTGATCGCCCTGACCAGCCCGGGCATTTACGAGATGGTGAAGCGGGGCATGGAGATGGTCATTGCGGACTACAAGCCCTGGCCCGTTCCCAAGGCTTTCGCCGCCGTGACGAAGGCGAACGCCGGGCAGGCGGTCATCACCCCCGACGGGAACCTGAAGACAAAGGGCGGCCGGTGGTGGACCGGTGGTATTCCCTTCTTCACGGTGGATCAGAAGGATCCCCAGGCGGGTCTGAAGGCCTGGTACAACCAGATAAACACCTATGACGGCGACGATTTTACCCACGACTGGGTCAGCATGTTTTACATCGGCCCCCGAGGAAACCGGGAAAGAACCGTCGAGATGTCCTGGGACCGCCTCTTCCTGACGAGCCGGGAAATGATCAACCCCAAACCGTCCTACGACCCCAAGGTGGAGGACATCTTCTTCAAGGAACTGGTTTACGTGCAGAGCCCGGCGGACCTGCAGGGTTTCGGCAACCTGACGTACCGATACAACGATCAGAACAAATCGGATGACGCCTTCGCCTACATCCCAGCCATGCGACGGGTCCGCCGTATCACGAGCGGTCAGCGGTTCGACGCGTTCGTCGGCTGCGACTCCGCCATCGGTGACTTCCGGACCCTGGACGTCCCCCTGGCGCGGTGGAACTGGAAGCTGATCGCCGTGCAGCCGAAGTTGACGACCCTGTTCTGCCTGGACTACATCACGGAGAACAAGAATGCCCAACGTCGCCACCCGACGACGGTGGGAGAAAAATTCCCCCGGATGAACTGGCGTCTGTGGCCCAATGTCTACGTCATTGAGGCGACGCCCAAAACCAAAAAGGACTGCCCCGTGTACAGCAAGAAGGTTCTCTGGTCCATGGGTGGAAACTGGAAGAGCGGCCTCGCCGATGCCTATGATCAGCAGGGCAAGCTCTGGAAAACGACCCAGAACTATTTCTATGGGTACGGCGACGGCAAGGTTCTCGATTTGCTTGCCCACTATGAACACGACTTCTATACATACGACCACCAGGCCGACCACGCGTCGCCCTGGCATATCGACTTCCCGCACCGGAAGTTCAACGTCGGATTCACGCCCGAGCGTTTTTCGACGAAGTATCTCCAGCGGTATGGTCATTGATCCCGTCGGGTAGAGATTCTTGACCCGATCATGTTGGAACGGGGATCGCCGGGAAACGGGAAAACCGGCTTTTCGGCGGTCCCCGCCCTCCCATGACGGGAAGACGGGAACCATTTGAAAGGGCGGCGCATGTCATGCGCCGCTTTTCTTTTGTGTGTCGGGCCCCCAGTCAGCGCGGGGTAAGGCCAACCGGGGCGGATGCCGTGAAATCATCGGAGAATCCTGTTGCCATTCAGGACGAAATTTTATAAGGTTGGAGAAAAATTGCAGGGGGGGATATGGTCAACAAGGTGATTTTGATCGGCAGGCTGGGGGCGGACCCGGAAGTTCGCTATACGCCGGATGGAACCATGGTCGTCAATTTCCGGATGGCCACGGATGAATCCTTCAAGAACAGGCAGGGCGAGAAGGTGACCAGGACGGAATGGCATCGCATCGTCGTTTTCGGACGGCTGGCGGAGATTTGCGGAAACTACCTGAGCAAGGGCCGGCTCGTTTTTATCGAGGGCCGGCTGCAAACCAGCACATGGGATGACAAGGACGGGAATAAACGCTGGACGACGGAGATTATCGCCGCCAACATGCAGATGCTCGAGTCGAAGGGACAGGGAAGAGGACAGGATGTTGCCATGGACGAACCCGTTCCACCCTATGATTCAGGGGGCTCCGTGCCGGACGATGACGTGCCGTTCTAAACGGCCTGCATCACTTTTTCCCCTCGTCGTTGTTGATTTTTTTTGTTTCGGGCGTAACGTCGATATCTTCCTGGTCACTGGTGGCTTTTTTGAAGTTTCTGATTCCTTTGCCCAGGGCGTTTCCGATTTCCGGGAGCTTTCCCGCCCCGAAAATGATCAGGACGATGACGAGAATGACCAGCAATTCCGGCATGCCGATACCAAACATGTGCAGCACCTCTTTTTCCTGGAGTTCAATCCGTATTCCGCTCCTGCCCGGGAGGGGCAGGTAAGGATAGGAAATCATGTGCCTCCCAGCCTAGATCATCGGGAGGGGAATGTCAAAGGATATTCGCGGAATCGTCCGGTCTTTCAGGGCAGGGTTAAGTGTACAACCTGTCCCGCTTTTCCCAGGGGGGGCAGGGTTTTCCCCTGAAGCACGACATCGATTCCCCCGGCGTTGCCGACATCCAGCCGAAACTGGTTCCCCGAATAGGTGACCATATCACCGGGGTGCAGCAACATCTGGTGCCCTTCCTGACCGTCAATGAGAATGCCCACCCATGTGGTTTCCCTTGCCTTGAGGATCAGTTTCTGTGCTTCATCTGTCTTGTCGCCCTGAGCGTTGGCATCCGGAAGGAGCCCCGCCAGCGGTTTCGGTGGAAATGCCGGGCGCGGGGACGGCGTAATCTCCGGCTGGAAGGTAGGTGCCGCCGGGGGCGGAGGGGGGGTATGCAGGGCAGGCGGTTCCGTTGGGGGCGACGCCGGAACGCTTTCCGGAGGGGCCGGCATTTCCGGCTGAACGTTCGGAACAACGGTCGGATGATTCGGCGGGGAAGACGCGTTTTGCCCCGTCATATAAAAGAATGCGAAAAAAGCCCCTATGACAACAAACAGACCGACCAGGAACAGGACAAGTTTCCAAAATCGGAAACCCGGAGACAGTCTTGCCCTGTGGTCGGCTTTGAACGTCGGGCCCGGAGTCTCTCGAGATTCCAGAAAGGTGTCATATATTTCCATCAGGGGACGGGCCTCGATACCGAGCAGGTCCGCATATTGCCGAATGAAGGCTTTGGTGTACACCGGGGGAGGCAGCGAGTCAAAATCACCCTGTTCCAAGGCGGCCAGGTTTTTCATGCTGATCCGGGTCCTCGCGTAAACATCCGCAAGGGACAGGCCCATTTGCTCGCGGCGCGCCGAAAAAAGGCCCGTGCCATTTTCCGCGGAAGAAACGGGGGGGTGTTCTGCCGGAAGGCTGTGTGGGTCCGAATCAGTCATTTTCTTTCTGCTGGATCTGCACCTTGTTGTCCATGAGACGCCTGGCCTGGTACAAGCGGCATGATTGACCAATGAAATTCATCTATCACCAATCGGCTGTATCCGCAATAAAAACATGTTTCAGGTTGATCCGCCCCGCGGTTTCGTGAAAAAAACGGTTGTTTTCCATGGCGTTTTTTCGCCCCATGTTATAAAAGGACGGCATTGATATTCATTTCACACCAAAAAGGGACGTTTTGCATGTCATCTTATCTTGAATCAGCCATGGCTATTGTCCGGGAGGCCGGTTTACTCCTTCGGGAGAGGTTTGGTCGACCCCAAAAAATCGAATACAAGGGACGGATCAATATCGTTACCGAGGCCGATCATGCATCGGAGGATCTTATTATCAACAAAATTCGGACCTTATACCCGAATCATGACATCATGACGGAAGAATCGAAGGGTATCGCAACGGGTGCCGATTACCGATGGATTGTCGATCCCCTGGACGGGACGACCAATTACGCCCACGGCTATCCTGTGTTTTGTGTTTCCCTTGCTCTGGAAAGAAGGGGGACGATATGCTGTGGTGCAGTCTACAATCCCATGCTGAACGAAATGTTCTGTGCGGAGCGGGGGGGCGGTGCCCACCTCAATGGGGAAAAAATACGCGTATCCGCCACGACCGTCCTGTCTGAAAGCCTGCTGGCCACGGGGTTTCCCTATGACATCCGCGAGAGCGATGAGAATAATATAAACTATTTCAATTATATGGCCGTCAATGCCCAGGCCATCCGCCGGGCTGGCTCTGCGGCCCTGGATATGGCTTATGTGGCCGCCGGCCGTTTCGACGGGTTCTGGGAGCTGAAACTCATGCCCTGGGATACGGCTGCAGCCTGGCTGCTGATTACAGAGGCAGGGGGCAGCGTGACGGACCTCTTCGGCGAACCGTTTTCCCTGCAATCACCGCACGTGCTGGCATCGAACGGGATCATTCATGGGGATATGAAGGCTGTTCTCTCCCGGTCACGGCATGGAGAACAAAAATAGACAAACCTCTCCTTTGTCATACCGCATATCCCGTCTCCGACTGATATCGGTCTTATTCATCACATTTGTTTCCACCTCACCTGCCTCGGTTTCCGGGGTACCGATTCCAGCTGTTTTTCCCGCATACCTTGACAAGTAAAATCGGGTGAATATATTACAGTCGAAAAGATGATCAAGCATATTAACATGTTATATCATCTTGGGTGCAGCCTGTCTGGGTGAAGCAACCGGCATGGGGATGAAAGAATAAAAACGATTAAGGAGGTATGCGTGATGTTTGGACCCACAGTTTGGAGATTCGGCAGAGTAGCGGATCCATTTAGAGAAATGCAGCGCCTTCAAAGCGAGATGAACCGGCTTTTCTCTACGGTTGATGCTCAGATCAGCCAGGAGTATCCGCCGATCAATGTCTGGTTAGGTCAGGAAAATGTCATCGTCACGGCGGAAGTACCGGGTATCGATCCCGACACCTGCGATATTTCCGTGATCGGCGACACCATGACCATAAGCGGCAAAACCGATCCGGAACTTTTGAAGGAGGGGGAGAGCTATCATCGGCAGGAACGGAATTACGGACAGTTCAAACGGGTCCTGCAGTTACCCTTCCATGTCAATGCGGAAAAGGTGGAGGCGAAGTATGAAAAGGGAATTCTACGGGTGACGCTCCCCCGGGCCGAGGAGGACAAACCGAGGAAGGTGTCGATTCAGGGGGAGTAACGCAAGAAAGGAGGCGGAATCAATATGGCTAACGAACCGAAAGAATTACAGAAACAAACGGCGCAGACCCCTGTGGAAACGGAGCGAACCCGAAACAGCAAGGTTTATGTGCCAAAAGTCGATATTTATGAGACGAAGGAAGCGATCATCCTGGTGGCCGATATGCCCGGTGTTGACGAAAAGAGTGTCGATGTCGTGCTGGATAAAAATACCCTGACCATCTCGGGGACTGCGGAAGCCCTGGCATTCCAGGATCACTCCATTGCCTATGCCGAGTATGATGTGGGGGATTATCAGCGGGCCTTTACCATTTCCGACGAGGTGGACAAGGACAAAATCGAGGCGACCGTGCGAAACGGTGTCTTACGGTTGATCCTGCACAAGGCGGAAAAGGTCAAGGCCAGGAAAATCGCCATCAAGGGTGCTTAACAGGAAATCGAACAGGAAAGGAGGACGGATTATGGCAAGGAAAAGTCTGATGCCCTCTTTATGGAGGGGCGCCAAGGGGCCGGCGGGCCGTCTGGGCAGCCCTTTTTCTTCTTTTCAACAGCAGATGAACGATCTGTTTGACGATTTTTTCAACGCCCTTCCCATGGCGTCCGGTGGTGCTTCCAGTGAACGGCTCGGTGCTTTCTCTCCGTCGATCGACGTCAAGGAGGGAGAGAAGGATATCGTGGTCAAGGCAGAACTTCCCGGTCTGGAGGAAAAGGATATCGAAGTGATGCTGGACGATGACGCCCTGACAATCAAAGGCGAGAAGAAGGAGGAGAGGGAAGAGGAGGGGAAGGATTACTATCACATGGAGCGGACCTACGGCTCCTTCTATCGGGTCATTCCCCTGCCTGTGGAGGTCGACGGCAAAAAGGTCGAGGCAACCTTCAAAAACGGGGTGTTGAGCGTGATCCTGCCGAAGACGGAGAAGGCCAAAGCGGCGGGGAAGAGGATTTCAATCAAGACGGAATGAACACCGGATCCATGGGCGTTCAGAATAACGGAACCGGGCGGCGGGAGAACCCGCCCCCGGTCTCCCTTTTTGCTTTATTTTTCAGATTGTTGCGGCGTATTCACGCCGGTGAAGCTCACGGCTCAAAGATCCTGGATCAGCCTGACGAACAACGACCGGGCGCGTGGGCCGTCGAATTCGCAGAAGAACAACGACTGCCAGGTGCCCAGGACGAGGTGCCCGTTTTCGAAAAGGACAGTCTGCGAGGAACCCATGAGTGACGCCTTCACGTGGGCGTCGGCGTTGCCCTCCCTGTGACGGTAGTCCCCGTGGAGGGGGATCAGCCGCTCCAGGGTGGCGAGAATATCTCTTGGGACGTCGGGGTCGGCGTTTTCGTTGATTGTCACCCCCGCTGTGGTGTGGGGGACGTAGACTTGGCATAGGCCGTTCCGGTACCCGGATTCCCGCAGGACAGACCGGACCTGTCCGGTGATGTCGACCATCTGGCAGCGGCTGGTTGTTTTGATCGAGAGTTGTTTCAGCATAATTTTACACCTCCCATGAGAAAGCCTTCAAGAATCCGGTAATTTGCGCCGGATATGGAAATGGCCGCATGCTTCACCAGGTGTCCTTTCGAATGCGAGAAATCTTCATAGGATGAAATCACTTGACTCGAAGAGTTCTCCCTGCGGTTGAAATGATAAAAAAACACGTTACGACAAAACCTCGTGCTCCGGAATGGGGCAAAGGGCTCGTACAAACGGATCCGTCTAATCAGACCAGAATCTGGACGTCGATCCGACTGTCTTTCAGAAGCACCTGTATCCCCTCAGGGATTTTGATGATCGCCGTGGCGTCGGCCATGTTTTTCAGTCGGCTTTTTGAGACAAGGGGAGAAACGGTCAAATTTCCATTTATCTCCGCCAGTTTCGCATAGATAAACTGTGTCCAGTTCTTTTGGCCGCCCACCTCTTCCGTCAGCAGGGCCTTGACGGTCCCCAGGGGTTCGGGAGGATAACCCGACATGGCCAGAATGGCCGGCAATGCGATTTGGAGGAACGCCATTTCGTTTGACGGGGGGCCTCCGGGGAGGCAAAAAATCGGTTTGCCCTGCAGCAGACCGAAAGCCACAGCTTTGCCCGGACCTATCCTGACCCGGTGATAGTGGGGTTCCCAGCCCAGTTCGTCGAGAACACCCAGGGAGTAGTCCCTGTCACCTTCCCAGGCGCCTCCGATGGTCAGGATAACATCGCAGTCACGCAGCAGGGTGTCGACCATGTCCCGAATCTGATCCGGCTGATCCTCGATGACCTTCATGATCACCTCGATTCCGCGGAAGCGAAGAAAGGCAGACAAGGTTACGAGATTACTTGCGAAAAGGGCCCCGGAGCGGAAGGGTTCTCCCGGGGCGAGAATTTCATCGCCCGTGGCGATGATGGCCACCCGTGGCAGCCTGTAAACCTGTACCGCGTCGATACCCGCCGCCGCGATCAAGCCGGTATGGCCGGCACGCAGAACTTCGCCCCGCCGAACCACCTGTTCTCCCTCTTTTACATCCGTACCCTGAACCAGGATATTGCGCCCCGGTTCAGCATCGGCCTCGATGATAACCTCGTTTCCCTGATCTTTGGTAAACTCCTGAGAAACGACGGCACTCGCTCCATCCGGAAGCGGTGCTCCCGTCAGGATGCGGATCGCCTGGCCCTTTCCCAACCGACAGTTTGGTTTTTCCCCCGCCGATACAGTGCCGATAACCGGAAGGGTCACGGGATGTTCATTGCTCGCCCGGGCCACGTCCGTGGAATCGACGGCGTAACCATCCTTGAGTGACGCGGTCAGGGACGGAGAATTGATTTTCGAGTACATGTCCTCCGCCGCCACCCGCTGAACACATTCGTGAACGGGCAGGGTTTCTGCGGGCATGATGGGGATTTTGTTAAGGGTTCGATCCAGTGCTTCCGTCAGCCCCAGCCATTGTCTTCTCATATTTGTATCCTGCTTCCCTTCCATATGACTGTATATATGTCTTAGCTTCACTCTGTTTCCTACGGGTGTCCGCCTTCCGTCCGGCGTATCCGAAACGCTTCCGGGAAGAGAAAGAATCGCGGGTTTCCACCTCCAGGCCTTACCAGACCACCTCGACCTTGCCTTTGGGGGTGTCGGTTATCTCTCCAACGATTGCCGCATCCGTTATTCCCGCTTCGTGCATTCGGGGCAGTACTTCATCCGCCTCTGAAGGGCCCAGTATGACCAGCAGCCCTCCCGCTGTTTGGGGGTCGAACAGGATGTCCATCATCCAGTCCGGGCAGGCGGGGTCAAGGACCACCTGATCGGCCCGGTGACGTTTGTTCCTGGTTGTGCCCGCAGGAATGATCAGGTCGTCCAGGAGTTTCCTCAATCCCGGGAAATAAGGGACTCTCTGCGCTTTGATCCGCATGCCGATGTCCGTCCCTTCGATCATTTCGCACGCATGACCCAGGAAACCGAAACCCGTGATGTCCGTGCAGGCACGGACTGTTTCCAGGTCGTCGAGCAATTCCGCCGCTTGCCTGTTCAAGGTGGTCATGCGTCGGATCGATTCGGTCTGAAGCGCTTCGGAAGCGACACCCGCTTTGACGGCGGTGCTGACAACACCGGTTCCCAGAGCTTTGGTCAGAATCAGTTTGTCGCCGACGTTTCCGCCTCGATTCAGGAGTACCATGTCCGGATGGATCACCCCCGTGACGGAGAGGCCGTACTTCAACTCGTCGTCCTCGACACTGTGCCCGCCAACAAGAAGGACGCCCGCCTCCTTCATCTTGTCCATCCCGCCTCTCAGGATATCCCTGAGAATACCCATCGGCATACTTTTAACGGGAAAACAGAGGATATTCATTGCGGTGATCGGCCGGCCCCCCATGGCATAGACATCACTTAGGGCATTGACGACGGCGATTTGCCCGAATATGTAGGGATCATCGACGATGGGGGTGAAGAAATCGACGGTCTGGATGATGGCCAGATCATCCCGCAGGCGGTATACTCCGGCATCTTCGGCATGTTCCATGCCGACGATCAGATTCGGATCGGTGCTCAACGGCAGATCCTTCAGTGCCTCCTGCAGGTCGCCCGGACCTATTTTGCAGGCTCAACCGGCGCCGTGTACGGTTTCGGTCAGGCGGATCTTTTTTGTGTCATCAACCATTTCGGTTTCCTTGGAAGTTTTCTCAGGTTAATAAACCGGTTGCGGGATCAACTAAAATGAATCTTTCCCGCACCTGAAAGACATCACTTAACTATAAAAAAGAAAAAAATAAGTCAAACAGAATAGGAAAGCCCCGTTGAGCGGTTTGGGAATGGGTCTTCTAAGTTCTTACGTCGAGGATCCGCCATGAAATGAGACGCTGTGTTCCAGCGATCCCCATCAAGGTTTTTAAGGGCGCCGCCTTAAATATTGCTCCAGGTCATTCATCAATTGTTTGGGATCGAGATGATTTTTCGATCACATGCCTTCCGGGGAATCAAACAAAGCGTTACAGCAGATGCACGTTCCGGCTGCATCGTCATAGCGCCTGAACGGGGACTCCATGCCCTTATGCTGATACAGGATATCCAGTTTGGTATCTTGAACGTCCCTGTTTCTATACGCAATTCTCAGAACCTTTTACGAAAATGCCGCCCACAGCTTCGGGAATATGCATGACGATATCCATGATGCTTGACGCCGGCGTGGGCTTGGCAAGATGACCGGCCATACGGTTTATTTTGCAGGCCGCAACAGCCGCGTCAGGTATTGTATAACCGGCGGCTATCAGTGCGCTGACGATCCCCGTCAAGGAATCCCCTGTACCGCCGATGGCCTCCATGGCATCCTCGGAGGGTTCACTGACCGTTTCGATAATCTTTCCATTCTGAACGATATAATCGTTTTCACCCTTAACCAGGAGATTTTTTGCTGCATTCTTATGCGAATACGCCCGGGCAATAAGATCCGCTGCGCGGTTTTCTTCGTGAAGAATGAAGCCCCGCGTGTAAAAGGGGTGTGGCGCCGACTCATCGGCAAGAAAAGCCAATTCACCGACATCCGGCGTAAACAGGTCATAACTTTCAGCATGACCGCTCATCTTGGCGGCATACATGAAGCCCGCATCTGCAATCAAGACGGGTTTGTCTTTCAGCGCCTCTATTTTATGAAGAAGTTTATCATGCCAGTGGGTGATTGGCTGGAGGTAGTGCAACGTCAACGTGTCGATATCAAATTCGTTGAAATGATCCGTCAGATATTTTAACAGATGACGGCTTCCCGTGCCGCGACCGACATCACCTACCAGGAAACCATAAGGGGCCGGTTTCCCCATCGTGTCCAAGGTGACAACGGAAGCGGCCATGAGGGCGGACGTTCCGCGGTTTACGGATACGGCTCGCCCGTCCAGCAGGATACGATCATGATGTAGTGTCAAGGGACCGTGAATAATCGGTGTATCGTGATCCGGAACAGTCCCGACTATAGCAAGCACCGTCGCTCCATTTCCTCGTAGGCAAGTTGCAGGGCGTAAGCGCAGAGGGTATGACCGACATCTCTCGGGTAGGGTGGGCTTCCCAATCGCTTGCCCGTCATTTCCTGAGCCAGATAAGGCACATCAGGACACCCGCCGCCGGATACATTGACAATATTAAGATTATCCTTGCTGACGGTGATCTTCATGTTGGCTGCCCGGACCATCAAATAATCACCAAAATCCTTTACGGCGTAGAGGTCGACCGGTTTTAACAAAGGTGAGGTCACCGGCACGGTTTCTCTGGGGACGATATCAGCCTGAGCAAGGGTCCTCAAGATGTTCATCTGCTCCATGATCGGAAATTCAATGACAAGGTCACAGCCGGTTCTCACCTCGGGGGGCGGCCCCATGACACGGATGTCCCAACCCGCCCTCTTGAGAATCTTTTCCGCTTGAATCACTTCACTGGTCGTATCGAAGACCAGAATGCCGAAGTCGACGTCATTGCGATCCAGTTCCCGGGCATTTTTTGTTTTGAATAACTTAAACAAGGACATGGCGATTATTTCTCCAAAATCAACGTGTAACCCGCCCCGTCATTCTGAACATCCTTGACGCTCCACCCCTTGTTCTTTGCCAAGCGTGAAACGTTTTCCATCGATGTATCCGTATCGACCAATACTTCGATTACCCCCTTCTCCATGGTTTCGATCTGATTCAACGTCATAATAACCGGCTGAGGACATGAAAGACCTCTGGCATCCACAAGTGCGCTCATGTTTTACCTCCCTTACGCGGATTTCTCTCTCATGGTGAAACCAATAAACAGACAAACGGCGAACCCCACAATCACCGCAGCAGCCCCGTGGGGACCAATGCCGGTCGTGGAACTGGCCAAACCGAAATTGTGGGCGATAGCGGCACCGACAATCATGCCGAGGACAAAAACCGCCGCGTCGCCATCCCCCTCTCCGGCGAGGAAGAGCTGACGCCCGGGGCATCCGCCCGCCAGCACAAAAGCCAGGCCCGCCAGGGTCATACCGGCGAAGTTCCAGAGGTGCATGGTGTGAGCCACGGGCTGTTTTTCAAAACCCGGGTGAAATTGTCCGAGAAGGATGTTGGACAGAAAAGCCAAAATCAAGAGTGCGGCAAAACCGCCGAACAGGTGTGGCTGACGAAAGAGAATCAGGTCCCGAATGGCTCCCATTGTGCAGAAGCGGCTCTGTTGCGCCAGAATACCAATGAGCAGCCCGGCGCCGAGAGAAATGAAGAGGGGCGCAAACTGGGAACCGGGTCCTTTGAGGCTGTAAAAGAGCACCCCGCTTTTGGGTTCACCGGGAATTAGCGGGTTGAGAAAAAGGAGTACCAGAAGTCCCAGCATGATGATCGGCATCAGCAGGCCGACGGAAGGGTACGTGGATTGGGAACGGCCGAGGTTGTACCCCCCTTTTAGGAATAAGGTGCCGATCCAGATTCCCGCCGTCAACCCGGCGAGACCAAGAATGGCGTTCAAATCCCCCCCGGCCAGGCGGAGGACGGCGCGCCAGGGACAGCCTAAAAAGACTAGGGCCCCGATCATGGCGAAGACACCCAGAACAAAGCGGGCAATGGGAGCGGAGCCGGCTCTGGGGCGAAATTCGCGAAAAAGGAGGGCGGAGAGAAAGGCACCCAGTACAAAACCGATAATTTCAGGTCTCAAATACTGCACCACTTCGGCGCGATGCAAACCTAAGGCACCGGCGATATCGCGTTCAAAGCACGCGACACAAATCCCCATATTGGGCGGATTGCCGAATTTCTGTAAAAGCGCGGCCAGAATGCCGATCAAGGCACCGACAGCAATAATTCCCCACCCTGAAGCAAGCGCATTTTTTAACTTCATAGAAATATCGCCTCCTTTAATCATGTCATCAATGTTAAAGCATTAATGAAACCCCGATCCGTCCCCTCATTTCATTTCGCCAAAGCAGCTTTCAGATCCGCTTAAAGCTAACAAAAGCAGAATAAGAAAGCATAATCAAATTAATTATTTGAATATTATCCGTCAGATAATAGATTGTTGGCTATACGGTGATCATCTGCGTATCATCGAAAAACCTGCTTATCTCTTATGGTACCTTTGGTGCCTTCTCCACTGGAACGTTTCATTTGGCCGGCTGTTTACATGGCTGGTGTCGGCATGGCTGTTTGGCGATGTCCCAGACGCCGTTAATAAACCGGGGTGCGGTGTGTATCATGGCTTTTCTCTTCATGATGCTCCTGAGCGTTCCTGTCGGCAGGCTGGTTTCGGAGACGGGATTTGGGGAACGGGCGGGCAAGCTGACTATTGTTAGGAAATAAACCGGATTTTTTATAGCTATAAGAAATTGGACGCGCGCCGGCGGGAAGACGTCAGGACGATTCGAAATAGCTATGGCGTAAATAGAGAAAAGGCAAAAGGATTTTGCGGTTCCGGCGTGGTTATGATATGGTACCGCCCATGCCTTACGATACGTTCAAGAACATCACCATGCAGCAGCTCGAGACCCTGATCCAACTGGTCGGCGCGGGCAGTTTCACCCGGGCCGCGAACCGGATGTTTCTCACCCAACCCACCCTGACCAAGCACATCAAGAACCTGGAGGATGCCGTGGGCACGCTGATCATCCATCGGGCCAGTAAGGGTTTGTCCCTGACCCCGGAAGGGCAGGTTCTCTATAACTATGCGAAGCGGATGATCCGCCTGCGGGAGGAAGCGAAGGAGAAAATCCTGGAAATGCGGGAGCATGAAGCCGGGCACATTTTTCTTTCCGCCAGCACGATCCCGGCGACTTACATTCTCCCCCGGCTTCTGGGACGAATGCGAAAAAATCATCCGGATATCCGGGTGCACCTGCAGACCTCTGACAGTGAGGAGACCCATCAACTGGTGATCAACGGCGAGGTTGAAATGGGAGTGATCGGGAAGGAACCGTATGACCGGAGACTTCGCGTGGAAACCTTGTGGAAGGATGAACTGGCGCTCATCGCGCCGGTGGATGACGCCGGTTTGCGCAGGGAGGCTCCCGTCTCCATGGATCAACTGCTGAAGGAGCCCCTTGTCGTGCGGGAGAGGGGTTCGGGGACCCGGGAGAACATCGAGGCCTACCTGCAGAAACAGCATCGTCTGACGCTTGCCGCGTTCAATGTTGTCGGGGAGATGGGCAGTTCGGAGGCGGTCAAGGAGGCCGTGATCGGCGGGCTGGGGCTCTCCATCATTTCCCTTTACGCGGTCGAGAGGGAATTGAAGCAGGGCGTCTTAACCGTGGTGCCCCTGGCGGGAGGGAACATCTGTCGTCATTTCTACCTGATCTACCGGAAGCAGTTACGTCTGCTCAACTGCCACAAACACTTCCTGAAGGTTTTGAAAACCTCGATTGCCTCTGCCTTAGGTTAAAATGGTCCGGATGCAGAATGATCGGATCCGGGGGAGATATAACCCCGCCCGGGCCGGCGGGAGCGTTTTTTGTCCATTCACTAGCGTGCGCTTTTCGTTTTACCTCAGGAACAGGCGGGAGGTTTCAGGGGGGAAGATCGGAGACAGGCAGTCCCGTTGTCAGTGCCCGATAGTATGTCCGACAGGCTTTTTCCATCAATTCGACATTTAGCAGGGCGTCTTCCATGGTGTGCCCCAGAGCGAGAGCGCCGTGGTTTTGGATGATGTAGGCCCCGTATCCGTTTTGCAGTTTTGCCGCCACATGATCCGCCAGCTCCCGGCTTCCTGCGGGAGCAAAGGGGACGATATCGATCCGGGGACCGATTTTGACGAGAACTTCCTCGAACAGGGCAGGGACGGGACGGTCGAGCACGGCAAACACGCCGGCGTAGTCCTGGTGGGTATGCACGATGGCGGATACGTCGGGCCGGGCCCGGTAAGCGGCGATGTGCATCGCCGCCTCGACGGACGGGGGAAAAGCCCCGGCAAGGGCGGTCCCGTTGAAGTCGAGGATGCAGATATCCCCTGTCGAGAGTTCGTCATACCTCCTTGACGTTGGGGTAATGGCCAGGAGTTCCCGGTTTTTGATCCGCAGGGAAACATTGCCTCCCGTTCCGCGACGGGTTCCGAAGAAACCGTTCTCTGACAGCCATATTCCCGCAGTCAGAACGGTTTTTTTGTGGGAAGTGTAATCGGATGTCCTATCCATGATCAATGGCTTTCCAGGGTAAAAAAACTGCGCTTCAAACGAAGTTGACAGTCGGGATTGCTTAGATGGTTCATATAACAGCATCGAACGGCTAAGGCAACAAAAGACCCCCGTTGGTCCAAAAAGCGGGTTGAAAGTAAAACGCTGTACGGTATAGTGGACGGGATGATTCACACCGGTTATGCGGCGACAGGTTATGTCCCGCCGGGCCGCGCGCGTTGCTGCGACGCTATTGAGAGGCGATTTGGTTTCCTGATGTGCATTGATTATAATGTTTCATTGTCGTTATCCCAGATTATGCATGGGGACTTACTAAATCAGTACCAGGCATCATGGCATTGATACTGCCTGCAAAATCCCGTTCCATCATTCGGGATAATCTTAAAAACCCACTTTTGCTTAGCCTTCATTACCTCATGGGGTACCTTAAGCGACAATTTACTGAAATCTGCAAATACATATCCAAAGGAGTTTTATGCCCTCCGCAAGCTTAGAAATTATAGCGGCTGTTATTTTTGCACTTGCCATCATTCATGTTTTTTCAGTCAAATATTTTGAACATTTAGCCAATAGAAGTGAAAAACACGCTGGACTTTTTCATCTACTTGGAGAAATAGAAGTCGTTTTTGGTATTTGGGCTATGGTTTTGATTTTATTTATGTTTATTATTTCAGGGAAAAATGAAACGGTCGCGTATATGAATAGCAGAAGCTATGTTGAGACCATGTTTGTTTTTGTAATCATGGTTACGGCCGCCACCAGACCCATCCTTCAAACGGTTATTCTTTTGGTGAAAAAACTATCCCATTTGCTCCCTCAAAAGGGTGCAACGGGGTTTTATTTTGTCGTGATGTGTGTTGTTCCTATTCTGGGCTCCATCATCACAGAACCAGCTGCCATGACTTTGGCCGCATTGATACTGTCCGATAAACTTTTTTCACAGGGAATATCCAATAAATTAAAATATATGACCTTGGGAGCTCTTTTTATCAATGTTTCCATAGGAGGAACTTTGACAAATTTTGCAGCACCCCCTGTTTTGATGGTTGTTGGAACCTGGGATTGGAGTACCCGGTTTATGTTTATGACCTTTGGTTGGAAAGCGATGATAGCTATTTTTATAAATACGAATATGATTATCCTGTTTTTTTACAAAAAACTCTCATCCATGAACATAAAAACCTCTGTTTCTGAAGAAGAAAATATACCGTTTCCTATTGTATTAACGCATTTTATTTTTTTGTTTTTAGTTATTTTCTTTGGACATCATCCTGTAATTTTTATGAATATATTTTTGCTCTTTTTAGGAATCACCTATGCTTATCAGCAATATCAGGATAGACTGATCCTACGGGAAGGGCTTTTGGTGTCTTTTTTCTTAGGAGGCCTGGTAATCTTGGGTGGTCAGCAAGAATGGTGGCTTAAAGATCTTATTGCCAATATGTCCAATGCAGAAGCTTTTGTAGGCGCTATTACCTTGGGGGCTTTTACGGACAATGCGGCCATTACATATTTGGCCTCCCTTGTTGAAGGATTGAGTGACGAGTTTAAGTACTTCCTGATGGCTGGTGCAGTTACCGGAGGGGGATTGACTGTTATCGCCAATGCCCCAAATCCCGCGGGCGTTGCAATTTTAAAGACTCACTTTGAGGATAACACCGTCGATCCTAGATATATATTTTTGGGTGCATTGATGCCCACGTTAATTGCCGGTTTATGTTTTGTTATCTTATAAAAAGGAAAGGGTAAATGATTCCAGCTACCTGATGTTCCCGGCGGGCGGTCTCTTCTTCCAGGAGGTCATGGAGGAAGGGAAAACAGTCCTCGCTTCCCTGCTCCGCCGTATGAACCACGCTTTCAAGAATCTCTTCCCTCGGAGGACGGCGCAGCCGCGCCGGGCTGGTCTGGATGTGAGAGGGGATCAGAGGGCGGCCACCTACCTCGGGGGGGGGTATCCATAGATCAGCGGAGCAGGGGATTGATGCTGAGGACCCTGTTCTGAATCCGCGGTGATGATGATACAGACCGGCAAAGAGGGAACCATTCAGGGGAAGGAGGGGAGCCGATGATGAAAGAAGCGAACGGCATATCCCATGATGACCGCGACAGCGAGGCGTCAAAAAGTGCGGCGGCAATGCGTACCGTTGTTTTCAACCGGGAAATGCGTGTTCCTGAAGATCTTTTGATTAACCTGAGTTACGACTACCTCCGTCGGGAACTCTGGGTACCCCTTAGCGGGCAGGAAGGACGGGTTCTGGTTGCTGTCTGTGACCCGGCTAATATTCTGAAAAAGGATATGATCCAACATCTCCTCCGGGCGAAGTCCGTGGAGTATTGTCTGGCAGACAGGGAAGACATTCTCAGGTTCATCGATTATTTTTACGGTGTCGAACCGTTGCCGGACTCCGCCGCCGGGGAGGGTACGGACTCGGCGGGTATGACCGCCGATATCATCAAACTTGTGGATGATCTCATTGAAGAGGCCTACGAAAGACGCGCCTCGGATATTCACATCGAGCCGGATGTCAAGGACCGTCAGGTCAACATCCGACTGCGGATAGACGGAGAATGCATCCCCTACAAAACGTTTCCCTACAACTATCGGGCGCCGATTGTTTCCCGTGTGAAGATCATGTCCAACCTGGACATCACGGAAAAACGTCTGCCCCAGGACGGGAAAATCATGTACAGGCGTCATGGCGGAGAGGAACTGGAACTGAGAGTCGCGACCATGCCCACGTACGGGTACACCGAAGATGTGGTGCTCCGCATTCTGACCCGGGGAAAGATCATGAGTCTGGAAGAACTGAGCATGCCCGCCGCGACGTACGAGCGTGTCCGCGAATTGATCACGAAACCCTACGGCCTGATCCTCCTCGTGGGGCCCACCGGTTCAGGCAAAACCACGACAGCCCATGCGGTGTTGCAGGTGCTGAACAAGCCCAATGTAAAAATCTGGACGGTCGAGGATCCCGTGGAGATTACCCAAAGAGGGATCCGTCAGGTCCAGGTACATCACAAGATCGGTCTGGATTTCAGCAGTGCCATGCGGTCATTTCTCCGGTCGGATCCCGATATCATCATGGTCGGTGAAATGAGGGACTACGAAACGGCGAAGATGGGTGTTGAGGCTTCGACGACAGGCCACCTCGTTCTGAGTACCCTCCATACCAACAACGCCCCTGAGACGATTGTCCGCCTTCTCGAAATCGGGATCGATCCCTTTGCCTTTTCCGATTCCCTGCTCTGCGTTCTCGCGCAGCGCCTGGTCAGGGCCCTGTGTCCTTTCTGCCGGGAGGCTTATCACCCCGTAGCCGAAGAATACGAAGAACTGTCACGGTATGGCGGGAAAAAGATCTTTCAGGACTTGAACATCGTCTATGATGACCGTTTTATCCTGTATCGTCCGAAAGGATGTGGAGAATGCAACGGAACAGGTTATCGGGGCAGGATGGGCCTTTTTGAATTGCTGGTCGCGACAGATACGATCAAGCAGATGATCATTTCACGGAAATCGATTGCGGCGATCCGCAAGATCGCCATGTCTGAAGGCATGCAGACTCTTCTGCAGTGCGGTGTCGAAAAAATCCTTCGGGGAGAAACGGATTTAATGGAGGTGTTGAGCGTATGCATAAGATAACAATGACACGTGAAGAGCAGGTCCGGCTTGT
This sequence comes from Deltaproteobacteria bacterium, assembly GCA_012522415.1. Lineage (NCBI taxonomy): Bacteria > Pseudomonadati > Myxococcota > Myxococcia > Deltaproteobacteria bacterium. The sequence continues at coordinate 28,304 of JAAYKM010000029.1, forward strand.
GAAGGAACGTCTCGGACAGGCACAAAAAGTGGTCGTGTTGACCGGTGCGGGGATTTCCGCTGAGAGCGGTATCCCGACTTTTCGTGGCGCCGACGGTATCTGGGAGCATTACAGGGCGACGGATCTGGCGACCCCGGAAGCCTTTGAGCGAGACCCGGAACTGGTCTGGGCTTTCTACAACTGGCGAAGAGAGTTAATCAGCAGGGTTAAGGAAAACCCCGCGCATCAGGCGCTGGTCACGTTGGAGAAAATTGTGCCCGATTTCACCCTGGTCACCCAGAATGTTGATGGGTTGCATCAACGGGCGGGGTCAATCAATATCATCGAAGTCCACGGCAATTTGTGGAGGGTGCAGTGTACGGAATGCGCCCGGATTACAATGGATATGTCCGTTGACATGGGAAAGCGGCCCCATTGCCGGGAATGCGGGGGAGTGCTCCGGCCCGATGTAGTCTGGTTCGGTGAAAGCCTGGATGGCCTGCTCCTGTCCCGTGCGGAGGAAGCGGCCCGGACCTGTGATACCATGCTGGTGATCGGCACCTCCGGGATCGTTTATCCTGTAGCCTTTCTGCCCGCCTTGGCCAAGGATGGCGGCGCGTTTGTGGCGGAAATCAACATGGAGGAAACACCGGTTTCACCGGGCCTCGATTTGACGATTCTGGGGAAGGCCGGAGAGATTATGCCCCTCCTGGTGCCTTGATGCGATGCGCGATGGACCCGTCATAAGAACCCTGGCCGCGGCCGTCTTTTTGCTTTCGACCATATGGGTGTTTCCCGGATGTTCCGTTTCTCTTTTGAAAGAGGAGGAGACCACGCCTTCTATGATCGTTGCGGCGTCTGCTGGAGCATCGCCGGTTGATCTGTCCGCACAGTTGCAGCCGGAAGAGCCCGGCGTTTCGGTGCCGCCGATCGAAGACGTACGGCCGATCGTACGTCCGACCATTGAACAAAAGCTAGCCGGGAACCTGACGGTCCTGCCGGTTATTCACGGAACAGCCCTTCTGAGCGATATTGATGAGTTGAGATCCTTCTATGTTGCCCGGAACTGGCAACATGCCTGGTTCCACGACAACAGGCCGACGGCCGCGGTCTCCGCGTTTCTGGGCACCCTGGAGAAGGCGGAAGAAGAGGGCCTGTCTTCCCGAGATTACCATGATATGGAGATAAAAGATCTCCTGACCACCCTCAATGACTTGAATGGAACAGAGGAGGCCGCCATGCTCCGGGTGGAGTTGGATATCCTGCTAACGGATGCCTATCGGGCTTACGCCTCCCACCTGTACGGGGGGAAGATTGAACCCGGCCGCCTGTCCAGCCAGTGGCCGGTGCAGAAAAAGCCTGGCCCGGTTATATCGGAACTGAAGGAGATCCCCCCAGCCGAGCAAATGGAAAAGACCCTGTTCAGCCTTCCACCGCCTTATCTGGGTTATCGCCAGCTTCGCGATCTGTTGGCGAAGTACCGCCGGATCGAGGCCGGCGGCGGCTGGCCCGTCATTCCGAAAGGCAATTTGGCTCCCGGAAAGCGAGACCCTCATGTCGCCCTGTTGAGACAGCGTCTTTTTCTCACGGGAGAATTGAAGGAAATGTCCGTGAAAGACCTGGATTTTTACGACAGATCTCTGGAAAAGGCAGTACGGTTATTTCAGCGGGCCCACAACCAAAAAATAGACGGGGTGGTGGGCCCCGCAACCCTGCGCCTCCTGAACATGACCGTTACGGAGCGGATTGACCAACTGCGCTTGAATATGGAGCGATGGCGTTGGATGCCCCGCGACATGAATCGGTACATTTTTGTGAATATTCCCGCTTTTGAATTGAAGGTGGCCGAAAGAGGCTTTGTTGTCCTCAAAATGAGAACGATCGTCGGCACGGAGGATAAGCCGACCCCCAGCTTCCGGGGTCATTTGAACCAGATCGAACTGAACCCGTTCTGGAATATTCCCCGAAGCATCACCGAAAAGGAAATCATCCCCATAGTGAAGCGGGATCCCTCCTATCTGACACGCCAGGGAATCCGCATATACCGTGACTGGCGTCCCAACGCCCAGGAAGTCCCCCCCCAAACAATTAATTGGAAAGAAGTGACGCCGAAAAAATTCCCGTACCGTCTTGTTCAAGATCCGGGACCCTTGAACCCCCTCGGGCGAATCAAGTTTCTTTTCCCGAATCATTTCAATGTTTACATGCATGATACGCCGTCGCGTCATCTGTTCGGCCGTGAAGGAAGAACATTCAGCCATGGCTGTATCCGGCTGGAAAAGCCGGTCGAGCTTGCGAGGTACCTTTTAAAAAATGAGCTGGGATGGGACGGGAATCAAATTCTGAAAAAAATCGGGACGGGGGAGCACCAGGTGATTACCCTGCGGAGTCCGATTCCCGTTCATATTGTTTATTTCACGGTCTGGACCGGGCCGGACGGTTTAGCCTATTTTCGGGATGATCTTTACGAGTACGACCACCTGCTCGATACGGCCATGCACAAAAACGTCGGCAAGACCGGAGGATTTCTTTTCTGATTCAGCGTGTTACCCGGTTACCCCCCCCTTTTTTGTTTCGCACCTTCCACCCCTTCTGTCCGGATCGGATGTTTCTTCCATTGCCGGGAGTTATCATCTTCGCCATTTCATAGTTATTATGAATTGGATAAGAGCGCCTCGTGTTGCGTATAAATCTCATGTTGTATGATTCAGACCCTGCTGGCCGATTGGAAGGACGCGGGGCTGCCGTTTATTCAGATCGAAACGGACTACTCTCAGGCTGACCGCGAAACCCTGCGGGTTCGCCTGGAGGCGTTCGTGGAAATGATGGAGAGATCCTGCCGTGGCGATCGTAGGTATTGATGTGGGCTCTGTGGCCACGAAAGTGGTCATCATGGAAGGAGAAAAGATTTTTCACGATGTCCGGCCGACCGGCTGGAGTCCCCGGGAGACGGCTCGCCGGTCCCTCGATGACTTGATGGCTGAAGCGCGATGTCGGGAAGAAGATATCCTCTATTCCGTTGGGACGGGGTATGGCCGGGTGTCCCCTCCCTTTGTGAATAAAACGGTCACGGAAATTTCCTGCCACGTCCGGGGGGGCGTGTATCTGGTTCCGGGAACGTCGGCCATCATTGAATCGGCGGCCAGGACAGTAAGGTGATCAAGGTGGCCCCGGACGGGAGGGTCCTGGATTTTGTGATGAACGACCGGTGCACCGCCGGAACGGGCCGTTTTCTTCAGGTGATGGCCGCCGCCCTCATCGGTTGGGAGCGGGTTGGTCAGAATTAAGACTTTAATCATTCTAAATCTGTATTTAGTTTGGTGTCTGCCCTTCCTTGGTGAAAGAAACCTTCCGGAGTTCCTGTTTTTCCTTGAAAAAAGTTGTAAAACCGGCGATAAAATCGATCTGCTGAGGATGGTCTGAAAAAACACGGTGTACATGTTTCATAGTGGGGACAGGAATCAGTCCGAGATCGAATTTTTAGGATAAGAAATTTATGTTGGACCTCAAGGCCACACAAAAAAACGAACTTTTCAACACCCTGACCCATGCCATCGGCTCTGTCGTGGCCGTGGCGGGATTGGTTGTTCTGGTCGTTGTCGCGTCGCTCCAGGGCGATCCCTGGAAGATTGTCAGCTTCAGCATCTACGGGGCGACACTGGTTCTGCTCTACGTTTTTTCCTCGCTTTACCACGGCCTGAAGGGGCGGGCCAAGAAGGTGTTCCGTTATTTCGACCACACCGCCATTTTTCTTCTGATCGCGGGGACCTACACGCCATTTACCCTGGTCACCCTCCGGGGTGCCTGGGGCTGGTCCATCTTTGCTGTGGTCTGGGGTCTTGCGGCGATCGGGATTGTCGTGGATGTATTTCTTCACCATAGAAAAAGATTGCTGCCGATTCTCATTTATATTTGTGCGGGCTGGTTGATCATTTTCGCTTCGGCTCCCTTGCTGCAGGCGCTTCCGATGCCCGGTTTTCTTTGGCTTTTATTCGGCGGGGTCCTCTATACGTCCGGTGTTTTTTTCTATGCCGTCGACAAGAAACTATGGCCCGCCCACGGCATATGGCATCTCTTTGTCCTGGGCGGCAGCGCCTGCCACTACGTGACCGTGTTGGTTTATGTCGCTTGACAGCCAGCCGGCTTCCGGTTTTCATGGGATACGGGAAAGGTGGGCGGACCCACCGGTTCCGGGACCGAGGCGCCCATAATCGACATATACCCGCCAGAGACTTTTGATCCGTCGGACCCATGTCGCATGGCAGTAATCGCAATTGGAAAAATTGCGGACGTCAAAATATTATTCAAGAGGTTTATCGTTGTGAGGCAAAGGTGTCTGGAATAACAACCGATGAAATAATCAAAATCTTTGAAGAAATTGCCCTGATGCTGGAGCTGAAAGGGGAGAATCCCTTCAAGGCCCGTTCCTATGAAGCGGTGGCGCGGAACCTCAAACTCCTGGAAGAGGATCTTACAGATCTGGTGGAAGAAGAAAAACTGGGGACGATCAGAGGCGTGGGGGGAGCGATCGGGAAGAAAATCGAAGAACTCGTCAGGACGGGGCGGCTTGAGTATTATGAGCATCTGAAGGCCTCCATTCCACTGGGCCATTTCGAAATGCTACGTATCCCCGGCCTGGGGCCGAAAAAAATCAAAACCCTTTATGATCATCTGAATATTGAGACAGTCGGGGAACTGGAATATGCCTGCAAGGAAAACCGTTTGATCGAACTATCGGGATTTGGTCGTAAAACCCAGGCGAAGATCCTGGAAGGCATCCGGCATATGCGGCGATACCGGGAGCGGCGGCTTTATCCGGAAGTCATTGGTGAAGGTACGGAGCTTCTGAAATTTCTGGCGAGCCGTAAGGAGGTGGGCGCGGCCCGGTTGGGCGGTTCCCTGCGGCGCGGCTATGAAACGGTCAAGGATATCGATCTTCTGGCCATGTCACAGTCGCCGGGGGGCCTTGCCGATGATTTCGTTGCCCTGCCTGTCGTCGAGTCCACACTCGCCAGGGGCAAAACGAAAGTCAGCGTTGTTTTAACCTCGGGCGTCAATTGCGATCTTCGCATCGTTTCTCCGGCCGAATTCCCCTATGCCCTGCACCATTTTACAGGTAGCCGGGAACACAATGCGGCCATGCGAAGCCGGGCGAAGCAGCTCGGGTTCAAGCTGAACGAATATGGTCTCTTCCGGGGAAAGGAGAGCATTCCCTGTGAGAGTGAACGTGACATTTTCCGCACTTTGGGATTGGCCTTCATTCCGCCGGAACTACGCGAGAACATGGGCGAGATTGAAGCGGCCGAAAAGAATGAATTGCCCCGGCTGATCGAGGAAAGGGACATCCGGGGCCTTTTCCATATCCATACCCGGGCCAGTGACGGAGCCGAATCCCTGGAGACTCTGGTGAAGCTGGCAAAAGAACAAGGGTATGACTATATCGGGATCAGCGACCACAGCGGATCCGCCTTTTATCCCGGCGGCCTTTCCACGGAGGCCGTTTTGGCACAGCGTCAGCGAATTGACGAGTTGAACCTCGAACATGCTCCCTTCCGTATCTTCAAGGGCATCGAGTCGGACATACTCCCCGACGGCCGGCTTGACTATGTGAATGAGGTTCTGGCCGGATTCGATTTTGTGATTGCCGCCGTGCATTCCCATTTCGGCATGTCCGAGGCGGAAATGACCCGGCGGATCGTCAAGGCCCTGATGAACCCGTTTACCACCATTCTCGCCCACCCGACCGGACGCCTGCTTTTGGCCCGTGAGGCTTATCAGGTGAATATGACCGAGGTGATCGACGCCGCGGCCGAGGGGGGGAAGGTGCTGGAATTGAATATCAACCCCGAACGCCTGGATCTCGACTGGCGCAACTGCATCGTCGCCAGACGTAAAGGGGTGAAAATTGCCCTTGGGAGCGATATCCACCATCGGGAAGCCTTCGGTTATTTGCCTCTGGGAATCAAGATCGCCCGCAAGGGCTGGATCGGGGCACAGGACTGTATCAACACCTTGTCCGCACCGGAGGTCGCCCAATTTCTGGCCCGGATGAAAACGCGATAATCCGGCGTCTGGGCGGCCGCTTCCGATTGATCGGGCTGATGATGTCCGGGAGGTGGTTTGGCGTCGGCGTGCCAAAGCCCTGGGGTATGCCGGTACAGGCAAAAGGAGACGGCTCCATAGATGACAGCCCCTGTCTCTTTCCTCATGTTTTCTGTCGAGATCTGTTTTTGGAACGACGTAAAGCGCTGCTGAAAGACACGCCGCGGTCAGCCTATTCAATCCAGCGGGCGTTGCCGGTCAGTTTTCGGTCCGGTTTGAACCCCAGTGCCCGGGCAGTCGTTTTGTTGATCAACAAAGAGTTCTTTTGGGGGAGGCTGACTGGAACCGCGGAGAGGGCCTTGCCACGCTCCACTTGATCCACAATGGCCGCGGCCGCCCTTCCGACATCATAATAATTCGTGGTGACTCCAAAGAGGATTCCTTTCTTCACACAATCCTCGACGGATGCAAAGCCCGGTATTTTTGCCCTCTTCAGCGTTTTTGCGATGGCCTGGCTTTGCGAGACAATGTAGCTGTCCGAGGGGAGATAAACCGCGTCGACGTCGATGACACCCTTTTCGAGTAACCGCAGATACTTGTTCAGCCGGTCGGTTCCCGGTCTGACGGGATAAGTCTTGAGGGAAAAACCTCGTTCTATCGACACGTTGCGGATTTCTTGGATGGTTTTTGCGGAATTTGCATCCCTGGGATTGTAGAAGACGCCCAGGCTGGAGAAGTCAAGCAGGCTCAATGCCGTGTCAAGCTGTATTGCCATCGGAATAAAATGGGACGCACCACTGATATTGACGCCCGGACGGAACAGGTTCTGAACCAGACCGGATTCCGCGGGATATAGGACTGTGGTAAACACCTGAGGGGTGACGCCCTGAAAATCCTTTTTGATCATCAGGGAAACCGGTGCACCGAATGTATAAAGATACTGATAATCATTAGGGTTTAATGTTTTCAGAAGGTCCGATAGTCTGTCCAGGTTCTGATCCGCGTTGAGGGTGGTGTAGTTTGCGTGATAGCCCAGTTCCCTCAGGGCATCCCGAAATCCCCTTTCCGCGTCCGTTTCACCCCGCCACAATACAAGGGCGATATTCAGAGGCTTTTCCGCCACCGCCACAGATGCCATGACAAAGCAGACCAGGGAGAGGATAAAGAACGTCACCCTGCTAATTTTTTGAAAAACCATGACTCATTCCTCAAGTAAGATGGGCCGTGTTACGGTACAACCATGATCGGGTCCATCCTTTTCCGGTCGCGCATCACCCCGTAACGTATGTGTAAGAAAAAGTCAGATCGCCTCAATCGTCGAGGGGGGCTTGGTGGCGATGTTGTAAGTAACGCTGACCACCCCGGGAATATCTGATGTAATTTCCCGGGCCAAGGCATCCAGAATATCGAAGGAAAGGCGCGTCGGTGTCGCCGTACGGGCGTCGATGCTGTCCCAGCAACGGACTTCAATCTGCATGCCGAATTCCCGTTTCCCATCACGCATGCCCGTGACGCGATCTTCATGCAGAATGGCGAGGTATTGGAATGCGTCGATTCCTTTGAGGTGCTTTTCGACGATAATTGTCGCCCGGCGAAGCGTTTCAATCTTATCCGGCGTGACTTCCCCGATGATTCGTGTGGCCAGAGCGGGACCCGGGAAGGGAATCCGGGTGAACAACTCCGAAGGCAGGCCCAGCGCCTTGCCGACGGCCCGGACACCGTCCTTTCTCAACCGTAGCAGGGGCTCGATGATTTTGTATCCGAAAGCCGCCTGCGGATCGATGCCGAGTTGTACAAACACATTGTGTTGGCGTTTGATGCCCGCTACGGTTTCATCCACGTCGGTGAGGATCGTGCCCTGGAGAAGATACCGGGCACCGCTTTCCCTGACGACACGCCCGAAGACGTTTCTATAAAAAGTCTGGGTTACGGCTTCGCGCTTTTCCTCTGGATCAGTCAGTCCCTTGAGGGCGGCGAAAAATTCGGCTTTTGCGTCACAGACTTCGACGGGTACCCCCAGGCTGCGAAAAAAACCGACTACCTGCTCGGCTTCCCCGGCCCGCATGACACCGTTGTCAACAAAAATGGAGCGCAGGCGTTTCCCCAGGGCGCGATGCCCGATCATGGTGACTACCGATGAATCGACGCCTCCTGAGAGGGCGTTGATGGCGATGCCGTCCCCGACAACATCCTGAATTTCCTTGACGCGTTCATCGATGAAACGGTCTGCGTCCAGTGACTGCAGGGTAATTTCCTGAACCATGAGATATCCTCCTTCGGGATGGCTTCTGATTTATTTTCTCTTTCCGAAATATGGAAGACCCGTCGTCCGGTGTTTTTGCAGCGGACCCCACATCGGCGACGGCGAGAGAGACGATTTTGATATTCACGCGGCGTTTCGAAAAGTTGTCTTTATATTCAATATATTTATAAATATGGTGCATTATTCCGGACGGTCATCATAGGGCTATGGTGTGAAATCTATATGGTAAGTCATCTGTGGTGTCAAGTGCTTCTCCGAAGGAGGATGCTTTTTCAAGACAGCATATTCAATCGCCCCCTTCGATGTCTATGACCTCGAGGTTTTGTTCCCGGGTAAAATTTTTAATGTCCGTACCGCTGAAGATATTTGGTCGAGAATCTTTCCGCAGGGAAGCCCACATTGAACTTTCGGAAGGGGAGATCGATGTGCCAGGGGGAGGCGTGGTCCCTTTGGTGATCGTAGGTATAAAAATCCGTCTCGTAGTGGGAATAAAGGTCAAGGACCCTGCCGTTTCCGTATCCGTAGAAATAATTTTGTGTCGTCTTCCAGAGTTTGCCCTCCAGGTCATAGGCGTCGGCCAGACCGCTCTTCCAGTTTCCGCCCATGGACCAGAGAACCTTCTTGCTGTACACGGGGCAGTCCTTTCTGGTTTTGGGTGTTGCCTCGATTACATGGACATTGGGCCACAGACGCCAGTTCATTCGGGGGAATTTTTCTCCCACCGTCGTCGGATGACGACGCTGCGTCGCCCGGTTTTCTGTTATAAAGTCCGTTGAAAAAAGCGTGGTCAGCTTGGGCTGAACATGAATGAGCTTCCAATCCCAGCGGGCGATGGGAACGTCCAGTGTACGAAAATCCCCGATTGATGAATCTGAACCGACAAAGGCGTCGAAACGCTGGCCGCTCGTGACACGGCGGATTCGTCTCATCATGGGAATGTAAGTAAATGAATCATCCGGTCTGTTCTGGTCGTTGAAGCGGTAGGTCAGGTTGCCGTAGCCTTGCAAATCGGCCGGAGTTTGTACATAAACAAGTTCCTTGAAAAAGATACTCTCCATTTTTGTGTCATAAACGGGTTTTGGAGAGAGGGTTTCCCTGCTGGTGAGAAAAATCCTATCCCAGGACATTTCAACGACTCGCTCCCGCTTTCCTTTGCTGTTTACAAAAAACATGTTAACCCAGTCGTGGGTAAAGTCGTCGCCGTCATAGGTGTTTATCTGGTTGTACCAGGCCTTCAGACCCGCCTGGGGATCCTTCGGGTCCACCGTGAAGAAGGGAATGCCGCCGGTCCACCACCTGCCGCCCTTCGTTTTCAGATTCCCGTCGGGGGTGATGACCGCCTGTCCGGCGTTCGCCTTGGTCACGGCGGCGAAAGCCTTGGGAACGGGCCAGGGCTTGTAGTCGGCAATGACCATCTCCATGCCCCGTTTCACCATCTCGTAAATGCCCGGACTGGTCAGGGCGATCAGCTCGTTCTTCATACTGTCCACATTGTTCTTGTTGATGACCATGCCCACCTTGATTTTCCCGTTCGAAAGCCTCTCCACCTCGCTGGGAGGAAGCTTCATGGGCATACCCGTAAAATCAAATTTCTCGGGATGCCGCTCAAATCCGACGTAACCGGCCAATCGGGCTTGCTGATCGGTTAAGGCGCCGGCGGGCAAAGGCCATACCGACGTAATAAACAAAGCCAGGACGAGCAACCTCCGCAGCGGGGTCATTCCGTTTTTCTGCATAATCAAATTCCTCTGGAGAGGCGATAAAACAAAACTTGATCCGTCTTGTCAAGCATATCTTGCCGATGCGGCATCGGCATGACAGGGACAGGCGTTTCACCGCCCTTGCCGGGTTCATCCATGATCTATGGTGCGTTCACGATATGAAGGGGAGATGCGGGGTTGGGTTATCCAGATACGGGTACCTGTACGGGCCGTCCCTTTTCCGGGTCCGCCCAGACGGGAGACAACAGATAAGTTTGCCTGCTGTCGCGGTGTTTTCCCTTTGGAAGGTTATCATCAATTTCATTGAGACAGATCCGGAATTTTAAAGCGGGCTTCCTACGTATCGTCCCCATGAAGATCAGGTTGTTTTTCTTCGGCGAGTGTCACTTCGTCTTCTCTGAGGATCTTGAGAACTTTCCCGAAAAGCAGAAGGTCCTGTCCCGCCGTTTGGTCGAAAACAACCTCGTCTCCCGGTTTGAACATCGTGACTTTGTCTCCCACGGAGAGAATCTTTCCGGATCCGGCTATACCGATGCCCTCCCGGAGATCGGTGATGCCTTCCAGGAGTTTCGGTTGGATCACGACCTTGTCTTCATCCTTGCCTCGCTCTTCTGTGTTGATGAATCTTTCCCTCAACGTTTCATCCCTCCTTTTTTATATGAAGCCGTGGCTCGCTTGAGACGACTAACCAATACGTTACAGACAATATCCGTCCATTCAAACCGGGGGTCAAGATCTAATGTATTTATGCATGGCTTCCGGTGAATTTTCCTCTGGCAAATCACCGGGAAATAACACATCCTTCGGCTCGTCCAGCCACGCCGGCCAGGGGACCTGGCAGGGAGATCGGGGAATGAAATCTTAAGCCGGGTCAATTTTTTTTCAGGATGTCCCTGATTTCAGCAAGCAGGCTTTCCTGCCTGGTTGGTTCGGGGGGAGGCGCCGGCGCTTCTTCCTTTTTCTTCTGCATGGCGTTCATGGCTTTGATCACCATGAAGATGGCAAAGGCAATAATCACGAAATCGACAACAGACTGGATGAACTTACCGTAGCTCAACGTCACCGCCGGCACATCCCCGGCGGCCTGCTTGAGGGTAATCGCCAGATTGGAAAAATCGACGCCGCCGATCATGAGACCAACGGGGGGCATGATGACATCGGCGACGAATGAAGAGACGATTTTTCCAAAAGCACCACCGATAATAATACCGACGGCCATGTCCACCACGTTTCCTCTCATGGCAAAAGTCTTGAATTCTTGGATCACGCTCATTTGGACTCCTCCTTATTTTCTAGTCGTTCGATGATGAATGTCAGGGGGTGACCGTAAATCGAAGCCACCGGTCTCCCGGGCATAGTTTGGTCCTTACATGACTTATTGTTTAAGGATTCTGGCCATGCCCACTGAGGCGGTTTGGGTACCCCCGATGCAGAATTCTATTACTACCAAACCGTTTTCAAGTCAAAGACAAGGAGGCACAGATTCCTCCATTCCAGCTCGACGGCAGCATTGAAGTATTGAAGGGAGAGTTGGACTGACGTCGATCAGGTATTTCCGGTTTCAACGAGGCGAAGAACCACACGGTTTCGTCCCTGCCTCTTGGCCTCGTACAATGCGGTATCGGCCGCGCGAAACAGCGCCATACTGGACATACCAACCGCCTGGAAGGCCTCGATTTGTGCGACGCCTAGGCTCAGGGTCACGGTGGAGGCGATCCCCGAATCCTCGTGGGGGATAGCGTATTCCGCAATCGCCGTCCGGATTTTTTCCGCGACATGCAGGGCGCCTTTTGTCCTCGTTCCGGGAAGTATGACCGCGAATTCCTCCCCGCCGTAGCGGGCGACGAAGTCTCCGGGCCGCAGGGCCGTTTGTTTGATAACCCGGGCGATCGTTTGCAGGCATATATCCCCTTCCTTATGGCCGTACCGGTCGTTGTATTTTTTGAAGAAATCGATGTCGCAGACAATCAGCGACAGAGGGTTGCCATTGCGCAGCATCCTTTTCCATTCGATTTCCAGGTGTTCATCGTAGGCACGACGGTTGGCGATTCCGGTCAGGGAGTCTGTTGTGGAAAGCCGGTAAAGGTCCTCGTTGGCCTTTCTCAGCATGTCCTGGGCCCGGGTGAGTTTCTCGTAGTCCTGGGCATTTTCAACCGAGAGCTCACAGACTTCGGCAATGGACAGGGCCAGGTTCAAGTAATGATCGATATAGCGGGGAAACGCGATCTCTTCCACTGCGACCACCCCCCTGGTTTCCCCGCGACGGGTGATACGCACCAGAAACCCCTTTTCTGTCTCCATATAGCCCCCGGCCCCGTTGAAAGCGGCCATTCTCTTTTTCATCGTTTCCGTTTCCGCCGCATCCACCGCCTCTTCCGGCCGGATCCAGAGCCTGTCCGGTAAACCGTCCCGAAAACTCAGATAACAGACCCTCCGCGGCGCAAAAAGAAAGCTGTAAACGTCCAGCATCGCTTCAATGGCTCCGGCTTCGGTTACGATTCGGGCCAGGTTGGCTATGAGATCTATGGTCATGGCATATGTGGCGGTCTGTTTTCTGATTTCACTGATTTCCGCCTCGGCCCTTTCCTCCTGCAACGTCATTTGCCCTGTCAGGAAGGCTCTTGTAAAAAGCAGACGGAGCGACGCAATACCCGTGAACTGAACTTCGAAAGGTTTGCCCAGATATCCGGTGAAAGCCCGCAGGTGCTCCGGCCCTCGGTCGTCGACACCCGTGTCGAGAAGAACGATTTTTTTTGTGGTCTCTCCGAACATGTCCCGCGCCGTTTTCCTGTCCAGGCCGAAACGTTTCATATTGTCGGGCCAGTCGGCCAGCCATCCGGATGTCGTCAGATAAGCGCCCCCGTCCAGGCAGCGGTTGATCAGGAAGGAGTCGGCAACCATCTGGAAGCAGTTCTCCAGTCGATGGACCTGAATATCGTAATCATTCGAGATAAATTCGGAAAGACCCTTCAGACAGGGGCCACCAAAAATTTCAAACCGCCCGGTGTTACCGGAGGCGGTCGCCCATTCCACGATTTCCTCCCGCCCCAGTGGCGGCCGTCCGCATCGGGCGGGAAAGGCCGTCACGGAGACGTTACCCAGCTTCTCCACCGCGAGCGCTGCCTCCGCTTCCTTCAGAAAATGTTCGCAGACGCCGAAGGTCGTTGTCATTTTAGAGGACATCAGGCCGGGGCTCCTTTTACGGGATAGGTTCCATGACGCCGCAGGGATTCACCGATTTCCAGGAGTGTTTCTTCTGGAACCTGCCAGGGAATTTCACCATGATTGTCCGAAAGAATGAAGCCGCCCCCCGTTGCCCCTTGGCTGATCGCTTCTCTGACCTTTTGCCGCGCTTCGGCTGCACTCCAGCGCCGCATCTCGACTCCGTTCAGGTTTCCCAGGACAGCGATTTTCCCTCGGCATGCGGATTTGATCCGAGCCAGATCTTCCACACAGCTTACGCCGACCACTGCCGCGCCAGTTTGAACAATATCGCCAAGAATGGGGAGTGCGCGCCCTGAGGACAGGTGGGTTGCCACCGGTCCGTTGAGCCTGGCCAGGACGCGTCCGGCAATTTTGAAGCCCGTACGCAGGAAATGATCGCGGGGGACCATGTCGGGTGAGGAGACGGGATCAAAATAGCAGATCGCCGTTGCGCCCGCCGCAAGCTGCGCGTTGGCCCAGTCCACACAGAAATCCTGGTTTATCCTCATCAGCTCCGCGAAGCGTTCAGGGTTCTCCATCATTAAATCCAGATAGGGGCCGAAACCCATCTGCATGACCGGAACGGAAAAAGGGGACATGACGACGCCGATTATCGGACACTCGTCCCCGACGCGGGTTTTCATGAGTTCAATGGCCCTCAGAACCTTGGTCAGACAGGGCGTTTTCGTGATATCCGGGACTTTTAGCCGTCCGATCATGGCGGCCTCTTTAATAAAAGACTCATCGGAATTGGGCGGGCCGTCCGGAGTGAAAATGAACTCGCCGCCCGAGGCTTCAATTTCCACGGGGGCGTAGAAAAAACCGTACAGGCAGTCATGGCCGTATTTGGCCCGCATACGGCTCTGGGCTTCGGCAACGTGCTCGGCTTTCGAAAAATAATCTTGAATGGAAAGCCCCAGTTCCCTTGCGCCATGCATGGTGAGCAGCAGAAACAGGGGGACCCGATCGGGTTCATTATGTCCCAGGGAGGTGAGCGTGCGTTGCATGGAGGTCATCGTTTCCTTTTTCATGACAGATCTCCCGTGATGTTCCGGACGATGCCCGGGGCATCCGACGCGGAATAGCCCATCGCGTCGGCACCGACTTCACGCCAGAGTCCGGCGTCAAAACGAAATGGGGCGCCTCCGACCACGACTTTCACGTCCAGGTTCGCCCTTTTCAAGGCGGTGACAACTTCCCGGACCCGCAAAGCGGAATTCAGCATCAGAGTCGAAAGCAGAAGGACCCGGATTTCGTCGTCCCGTACTCTGGTGATGGTATCCGAGACCGTTGTACGACCATAATCCTTGACATGAAAGCCGTTGGCGCGCAACAGGGCATAGACGATACGCTTGCCGAGCAGATGATAATCATCAAGCACGGCGATGGCCATCGGCGGCTGGTTTCCGTCTCGGGTATCATCTGGAGGCAGCAGACCCTCCACCAGTTCTTCACAGATGCGGCCGCTCATATAAACCTGCGCCAGGGAGACGTCACCGCGCTCCCATCTGTCGCCGATGCGTATGAGAGCCGGCATAACCAGCCGGTCAACGATTTCCATGGGTTTCATTTCCGATCTTGCCGCATCCGCCATTCTGCGGACGGCGAGACGGTCGATGGACAAAAGAGCCTGCTCAAATTGCCGGGAAGTTTCTTGCATGAAGCCCCCTTTTTTTGTGAAACTCTTTTTCCCGACATGATTATCACAAAAAAAGTGTTTTGCCCATCTCCACTTAACCATAATGAAAGGGTTTTTTATTTTGATCCCTCCCGGCAGAATCTGCTCAATGGCGGGCGGGAAGCACTGTGATCCGGTTCCGTTCTTTCCCGTGGTTATCCGGTATCTGCCGGAGTGGATAATCCGAAAATTCAAGGCTGGAACGTGCCGGGATCAGGTGATATGTTATGTCCGGCCTTGAATGGCCGCAGGGGGAAATGTGGTTTCAGTCTTTCTGATTTTTTTTGCCGTCCTGATTCTGGTCATCCTTGGGGGTATCCGTCATAGCCGGAAAACCCCGGCCGAACTGGCCGATTTGGCAAGTGATCTAGGTATCCGCCTCACGAGGGACTGGACCTTTTCAAAACGGGGTGGGGCAGGGTCGACGATTCGATGCACCCCCGGTTATACCGCCCTTTACCGGGGGCTTCCCGTTTTTGTCGCCCATGTCCGCGACCGGGAGGGGCGGATCATCGGGACCGCCTTTGTGCTGCCTTTGACCCGCTCCCTGCCGTTTCCCTTATTCTGCACCTGTCACGTGGATTCATTCGGGCCGTCCATGACAGGGGATACATACCGGGACATTTACCTGAATCGGGTCGATACGGGAATCGCCGGTTTGAAATGCTGGTCGACCGAAGAGGGCAGGTCGAGGGTACTCCCGGAGGGGGGTGATGTCCTCATTTCTCTGAAGCGCCTTGCCTCCCTCAGCGGGACAGCGGGGACTCGGGACCTTTCCGGTTTACCCCGGGGGGGCTTTATGGTAAATGACCGGGAGATTATCCTGCTCGTTTCCAGCTCCGCGATGCTGAGCCGAGAATGGGTTGAGGAGGCCTACCGTTTTTGTCAGATTCTGTCGGCTTACGGCAGCGGAGGGCCGGGCGTGTCGATGGCCGCACAAAAACGCGGTTGGAAGGTCTGGATGGTGGTTCTGTTCGCCTTGCTCGCAGGATTCATCATCGGCGCGATGATTACGGGACAGATCAAACCGGCAAAGCCCTCTTTGTCGTGGTGCTGGAAATTCAACGGGTGACAGGTTCCGCGGGGAGACGTGCCATGAAAGTTGCGAGAGTTGAGGAAATGCGGTCGATGGACCGCTATGCCATTGAGCGGTTCAAAATTCCCGAGGAACTCCTGATGGAAAACGCCGGGCTGGCCTCGGCCTCCGTCCTGAACCGGGAAATCGGCATTCGGGGAAAGAAATTCGTAGTTCTCTGCGGCGGAGGAAATAACGGTGGGGACGGGTTTGTCGTGGCCAGAAAAATCCTTTCCGACGGTGGCAGGATCAAGGTGTTCATTTCTGGTGATCCGGACAAATACAGAGGGGCGGCCAAAACAAACCACGAGATCATGTCCAGGTTGCCCATCGACGTGGTAAGGATCAGTTCCGTTGAGGATGTACGTCGGGACATTCTTCACTGTGATGGCGTGATCGACGGGCTTTTTGGTACCGGTCTGGACCGGGTGGTGGTGGGGCTTTACGCGGACGTGATCGGTCTCGTCAACGAAAGCGGTAAGCCGGTTCTCAGTCTCGATATTCCCTCGGGGGTCAACGGTGACACCGGCGAGATCATGGGAGTGGCCGTCCGGGCTGATTATACGGTGACATTCGGATTGCCGAAGGTCGGCAACCTTCTTTATCCGGGCCATGAGATGGGGGGAAAATTGTTTGTCTGTCACATATCCTTCCCGCCTGAATTGTACGACCGGGATGATCTTCTGATCCAGATAAACGATTTTATCGCACTCCCAGCCAGAAACCCGGACGGTCATAAAGGGTCGATGGGAGAGGCCCTGGTTGTTGCCGGGGCGGCATCCTACTTCGGTGCGCCCTATTTTTCAGCCCTCGCTTTTTTGAAGGCGGGCGGGGGTTATTGCCGCCTGGCCGTACCGGTCGGGATGGCCCCGTTCATCGCCCAGAAGGGCAGTGAAATTGTCCTCATTCCTCAAAAAGAAACACCGGAAGGGACCATCTCCCGACAGAACCTCCGGTCTCTGCTGGATCTGTCGGCGCGGATGGATTGCGTCGTGATCGGTCCCGGCCTCTCGCTGAATGACGAAACCCAGCACCTCGTCCGGGATCTGGTTACGAAGATCGAAAGACCCTTGTTGATCGACGGGGACGGCATTACGGCGGTCGCCGGCCATTTGGATCTCATCAGAAAACGAAAAGGTGAGACGATCCTGACGCCTCATTTGGGAGAGATGTCCCGGATCACGGGAAAAGAGGTTGACGCAATCAGGTGGAACCGGATCGATATTTTGCAGGAAACGGCGAAAGACCTCGGAGCGCATATCGTGCTGAAAGGCGCCCATTCTCTGATCGGCCGTCCCGACGGACGCGTTTATATCAACCTGAGCGGCAATTCCGGTATGGCCACTGCGGGGAGCGGGGATGTGCTTGCAGGGGTGATCGCGGCCATGGGCGGTCTGGGGTTGGGCGTGGAAGAGGCGGTCCGGAAGGGGGTGTTTCTTCACGGTCTGGCGGGTGATTTGGCGGCAGCCGACCTGGGCGAGGACGGCATCACCGCCCAGGATATTCTCGACTACCTGCCGTCGGCCCTTAAGGGGGACCGGAAGGGAGTCCATGGGGGGCCGCGGAATATTTACAAAGGACCCGTGTTGATTTAGACGATGTCCGGATATCGGCATTTCACGAAACCGATGGTTCAGAGTCCGGCCTGTCGGCTGTTCTGACCACACACACTCCAAAAAGGGTTTCCCATGTCCATATTCTCGGCGGCGCTGCTTCTTTTTCTGGTGATGGATCCTTTTGGAAACATTCCCTTTTTCCTCTCGATCCTAAAGCATATTGATTACCGGCGTCAACAGTGGATCATCATTCGTGAGATGCTGATCGCCTTGGCCGTCCTCGTGTGTTTTCTCTTTGTCGGCCGCTATATTTTGGTGTTGCTGGATATTTCCGCCCCGGCTCTGAGCATAGCCGGCGGCGTGATTCTTTTTTTGATCGCTCTCAAGATGATTTTTTCCAATTCGGAGGAGATCTTCGGGAAATCCCCGGAGGGAGAACCCCTGATTGTTCCCCTGGCGATCCCCTTTGTGGCCGGCCCTTCCGCCCTGGCGACGGTTCTGCTGCTCAGGGCAAGGGAGCCGTCCCGCTGGCCGGAGTGGCTTGCCGCTCTGGTCATCGCATGGTTTCTCGCTACCTGTGTTCTGTACCTGTCCAGCCAGATCAGTCGTCTGCTTGGAGACCGGGTGCTGATCGCCATCGAACGCCTCATGGGTATGCTTTTGACGACCATTGCCGTCGAGATGTTCATCAAGGGAATCAGTCAATTATCAATTTAAATACGAAACAGCGGGCTGGTTTTTCGGCTACGAAACCGTAAGGAGATTGAATCGATGATGACGCAAGAACAACTGGAAGGATACGCCGACGTCCTTTTGTGGGGCCTGAAGCCGGCCCGCACGAAACCTTTGAAGAAAGGGGATATGGTGCTTCTGCAATATGACCTGCCGGCCCTGAAGCTGGCGGAAATTCTCTTTGGACGGCTCCTTGACCTGGGCCTCAACCCGATCCAGCGGCTGGGCATGACGACGGCCATGGAGAAGAGCTTTTATGAGAAAGCCGACGATCGGCAGCTTTCTTTTCTTTCCCCCGGAGACAAGCCGACTTACGAAAAACTGGACGGCCGGATTTTTCTCCGGGCGCCCGAATCCCTGACCCATCTGGGGGGTGTCGATTCCCGCAAGATCGCCCGGGCCATGATTGCGCGCAAACCCCTGCGGGAGTTGATGGAAGCAAGAGAGCATCAGGGGCTTCACGGCTGGACCCTCTGCCTTTTCCCCACCGCGGAACTGGCCGCTCAGGCGAAGCTCAGCCTGAAAGAGTATACCCGTCAGGTGATCCGGGCCTGTTATCTGGATGAGAGCGACCCCGTCGGAGAGTGGAAACGCATTTACAAGGAAGTAGGAAAAATCAAAAAATGGCTGAACGCGCTGCCCGTCAAAAGCTTTCATATCGAGGCGGACCATATCGATCTCCGGATCACACCCGGTGAATCAAGGAGATGGATCGGTATTTCCGGGCATAACATCCCCAGTTTTGAACTGTTCACGTCTCCGGACTGGCGGGGAACGGAAGGGACCTTCTACGCGAACCAGCCTTCCTATCGGAGCGGTAATTACGTTGAAGGGGTCAGGTTGTCCTTCGCGAAGGGCAACGTCGTAGATGTTCGAGCGGAGAGGGGGGATGAGTTTACGAAGAAACAGCTGGGGATGGACCCGGGAGCGAAACGGGTCGGCGAATTTTCCCTGACGGACCGCCGCTTCTCCCGGATCGACCGCTTCATGGCCGATACCCTCTTCGATGAAAACTACGGTGGCGAATACGGCAACACCCACATCGCCTTGGGGGCGTCCTACACGGATACCTTTTCCGGCGACATCTCGCAGATGGACAAAGCCTTAAAGAAAAAGCTGGGGTTCAACGATTCGGCCCTGCATTGGGATTTGGTCAACACCGAACGGAAAACCGTTACAGCGACGCTTAAAAACGGAAAGAAACTGGTTATTTACGACAACGGCCAGTTCCGCTGTTAATCGTTTTGGATGGGGTCCGGTCCCTAAATTTTCCTCTCGACAATATGATCGGCAATGGTGAGGAGGACCGTTTTTTGCGGCGTGTCCGGGAAAACGGCAAGACGTTCCCTGGCCTCGGCGATCAGCGCCGCGGCCTTGTCCAGGGTGTAGGAAATCCCGTCGTAACGCCCGATGAGAGCCCTGATTTCCCCGATATCCTCCGGCGTCCTTGCCGTTTTCCGCAGGAGGGTTTGCATACGGGTTTTCTCTTCTTTTGAACCCTGGGCCATGGTCCGGATCAGGGGCAGGGTCAGTTTCCCTTCCTCCAGATCCTTGCCGATGGCCTTACCGAATTCATCCTCCCGGGCGATGTAGTCCAGGGTGTCGTCGGTCATCTGGAAGGCGGCTCCCACCCCGAGTCCGTATCGGGCCAGCGCCTCGATCATCCCGGGATCAACCCCCCCCAGGTGTCCGCCCAGGGCACAGGCCGCCGAAATCAGGACGGCCGTTTTCTTATCGATAATGGAAAGGTAGTCCGCTTCCGTAATGGACACATCCCCCCGCTTGAGGAGCTGGAGTACCTCCCCTTCCGACATGATGTTGCTCGTTGTGGACAGGAGCCTGATGATGTCGAGGTTGCCGTATTCGGTGAGCAGCCGGAAGGATTTGGAGTAGAGAAAATCGCCGACCAGGACGCTCGCCGCGTTGCCCCAGACGCGGTTGGCCGAAGCTTTTCCCCGGCGGACATCGGCTTCGTCGATGACGTCGTCGTGGAGCAGGGTGGCCGTATGGATGAACTCGATGACGGTCGCCAGGGGATAGCGCCGGTCGCCGCTGTAGCCGCACAGATCGGAGGCGGCCAGCAGCAGGAGCGGCCGGAACCTTTTGCCCCCGCTGTCGATGATGTGGCGGATGATTTCAGGAATCAGGCGGACTTCGGAGCGGAGAGAGCTCTCCATGTATGCCTTCACTTGTTTCAGGTCTTCCGCGTAAAGCCGAAAAACGTCCTGTATTTGCATGATCCCGGGTCCTTTGGACATTCGATGACGGGCGGGACTATAGGTAAAGGTCCCGGAAATGTCAAACAATTCATGTGGCGGCTTTGTCGCCCCCCTGCTATGATGCAAATCATTTTTCACGGAGACGGATGACCATGGCGTGTGTGTATCTCTTTGTTGCCGGTTTGATGGAGGTGGGATGGGCAGTCGGGTTAAAATATACCGATGGCTTCAGCCGTTTGTGGCCGACAATCTGGACCGTTGCGACCATGGTCCTGAGTCTTTTTTTTCTTGGCCAGGCTTTGAGAAGTCTGCCTCTGGGCACGGCTTATGCCGTCTGGACGGGAATCGGCGCTGTCGGTGCCGCGGTTCTGGGAATTATTCTGTTCGGGGACTCTAAAAGTGTCTTGCGGTTTGTCAGTATCGGGCTGATCATGGCGGGGATAGCGGGGCTGCGGATCAGCGCCTGAAGGTTTGGTTTTCTTCCATCAATGTCACCCCGAAAAGATCGTATTCGTCGGCGGCTTCGATCCGGCAGGTGATAAAGTCGCCCGGCGAAAGCCCTTTCCCCCGGAGATAGGTGACCCCGTCGATATCCGGTGCCTGACGTTGGTTGCGCCCGATATAGGGA
>JAAYKM010000030.1 GCA_012522415.1 Deltaproteobacteria bacterium
CCCGGACGGAAAACCGTATTTTTCGCAGGACCGGTCCCCGGTCCTTCAGGAATCACACCGGTGTTCGGCTTCCCCATATTTTGCATGATGACATGACTCATCCCGGTCTCTCCGCTTCAGGCTTTGAATGGAAATAAGCAAGAGCCGCGCCATCAACACGCTAATAAAAATTGCTTATATATATCAGATAATTACAAATTAACGGACAGAGGTTTCACCATGACCGTGGGAAAAATATTCCGCCCTTTCCGGTGCAGGGTACGGAAAGATTCTCCGACATACGAACGTATGGGCCATGCTTTCAAATCACGCCGGGGGAACGGAAAAGCATCAGATCGACAAAATGGCATCGTTATTGCTTATTCGTATGAAACAGAAGATTTTCACGGGGATTCGTGATATGAAGTGTTTGCGACGCATGGCATGGCGCAGAGCCGTTTTTACGGCCTGTCTCCGGGGGCGGGGAGGACGGTACCACCGATGAAGCAAAACGGCACGACCAAGGTGATGATTGTCGGCGCGGGTGAACTGGGAACGGAGTTGTTCAATACGATCCTCGACGAACCCGGTGTCGTTCTTGTCGGCGTGGTCGATCCGAACGATGAATTTCCCGGGTCTGACCCGGCCGCGGCAAGGAACATCCCCGTCTTTACGGATCTTGCCGAAGCGATGCGGACCACACCCGACCTTGTTTTTTGCCTTCCCGAAAGCGGCGTCAGCGCCGCGGAAATCATGTCCGTAAAACCTTCCCATGCTGAAATCGTCGAACACCAGGCCGCCTGGTTTTTCCTCCAGATGATCCATCGCTGCCGCCTCCGGACCATCCGTGAAATTCGCACACCGGAAAAGGAGGCAAAGGACGCAGCGGACACCCCGACCGCCGCTTCCGCCTCAGAGCCATCAGCAGGGGAAACACCCGTTTTCCCTGTCGCGAAGGAAATCACGACCGGACAGAGAAGGAAAGGCATCCACAACATCCTGTGCATAGACCCGGACCCGGAATTCCTGCGGGACCTGGAGGATACGCTGACGGGAGAAGGCTACAACGTCATCTGCGCCCAATCCGGTAAGGACGGCCTGGACAAGGCGCTCGCCGACAAGCGGGATCTTGTCATTCTGGACATGGTGGTATCCGATTTGGGTTACTTCGAGCTGCTCTCCACCCTGAAGGGTGATCTCGACACGACGGATGTCCCCATTATCATCCTGACGGGGAAAGAGGTCTCCATGGGGGAAAGACTCGGTCTCGTAGGCCAGATCGAGCTGCTGCTCCATAAAGACTATTTTACCCGGGAGGGGTTGCTCAAACAGATCCGTTATCTCGAAAAACCTTATCCCATGCGACTTGGTCTGCTGGATGTGCAAAGCGGTCTGTTCGACCGTTCCTATCTCCAGATTCGTCTGGCCCAGGAGATCCGTCGCGCCGACCGTCACCAGATCATTTTTTCAATGCTGATGGCGGGCATCGATCACTTCAACGACTTCCTCCGGATCGGCGGCGAGGACAACGGCGATGTCTGCATCAAGAGCATTGCCGATTTTCTGCGTGAAACCACACGGGGTTCCGATATCCTGGTCAGGTATGGGACCGATGAATTTGCCATTCTTCTGACCGATGCAACGGAAGAGGATTCTTTCATCGTGGCCCGGCGGCTTCTCGCCTTCATTGCAAACTATCAGTTCGCCGGGCTGGAGCAACTCGAGGCGGGCGAAAAACTCAGCGCCAGCATCGCGGTGATTCATTACGACCGCATCTCGCCTTGCATACCCGAGAGAATGATCTTCGAAGCGGAGCGGCTCATCGGCGAAGCGAGAGAGGAAGGCGGCGGAATCATCAAAGCCTACGGATACGACCATGCCCCGGGAATCGACATGGGGTCCGATGATGATTGATACGGGCCCGGGGAAACGGCTCCAAAGGAAGGTTCCCCGCCGGTTTCTTGACATCTTGTTTTTTATTTTCTATAGTTCCCGATCAGGATCACGTCTTTTACGGTCTGTTGTAGCGCTTTGATTCTACGAGGAAGTTTGCCTGCCTGCACAGAATCTTTACAAAACGGGCTGACACAATGAACGATCTTCGTTACCGCCTCATACTACAGGGTTTTACCCCCGATGCCCCACTCAAAAGGGTCGCCCATTCCCTTCAGAAAGAAATCGGTCTCACGGTGGATGAGATCCGCCCGCTTTTGACCAGCGTGCCCCGGGTGATCAAGGTTTTCGATACCCGGAACCATGCTGAAACGGCGCAACAGGCCATGAGCCAAACGGGTTGTCTCGTCATGGTTGAACCGGTCATACCCTACGCCGGCACCCCCTACCTGATCCCCAAAAAAAGTGACCGCCGCATCCGTGAAGAGCTCAGTAAGGTCCTGCGCAGCCGGAGCAGCATGTCCATTCTGGTGTTTCATGTGGAAGCCGGGACACCCAATACCATTTATCCCTCCATGCTCGGGGATATGGGGGAAAAAGCGGCTGATTTTTTCCGGGAAAGCGACACCCTGATCGGGTTCGATGACAACCGCCTGATCCTGCTAGGTTTCGCCACAGACATGCAGGGTGTCGGCCCCATCAAACAAAAGGCTCTGCGGGGCCTGAAAAAAATGCTGGACAAGGATATCCTGGTCACCTGCGGTTACGCCATTTTCCCGGAAGAAGGACAGACTCTCGACAGGCTCCTTTATCTGACAACCATCGCCAGGGATGAAACCGCCAACCGTCATGTCCCTGACGCCCATAAAACCGGGGCAACGGTGCCTTCCATCCCGGCGTCGTTGTCCCCCGACATCAACGAATGGACCCCCCTTCAACTCTGCTTTATCAGGGGCCGGGGGCGTATATTCCACAGACTGCTCCATATGACCCCGGACATGCTCTGGCTCGGTCTGAGCCAGGTCCCCCAGGCGAACCAGAGGGAATTTCTCGCGCGACTGCCCTTCGATTCCCCCCTTGCGCCGGTTTTAGGAAGGATGATAGACGATCAGACGAAACCCCCTCCCGCCTCGGAAGCGGAGCACCATTTCAGCACGATCATGCAGCAAATGGAACTCGAATCCGGCATGGCCCAAAGGGACATCATGAGGAATCGCGTCACCACCCTGCTCAACGCATCCGAAGACTTGCCGACTTTGCCCGCCGTCGCGAGCCAGATATTCAGTATCGCCTCTCACCCCTATTCCTCGGGAACCGAGTTGGCCAATATCATTATGAAAGATCCGGCCCTGACCTCCAAATTACTCAGGACGGTCAACTCGGCTTTTTACGGCCATCCACAGAAGATCAGCTCCGTAAAGTACGCAATCTCCCTTCTCGGTACGAATGAAATCCTGGATATCGCCTTCGGCCTGGCGGCGGCAAGGGTTTTCGATTCAAGGCATCTGCGAAACATTATCAACCCGCAGCACCTCTGGCATCACTCTCTGTGTACGGCTCTGCTTGTCAAGCACCTCTACCGGCGGCTGCCCGGCAAAATGGACGAAGGCGTTTTCTCGGCCGGGTTGTTGCATGATGTCGGAAAGATCTTTTTCATCGATCACTTCACGGACATGTACAGAAATACTTATCAGGAAGCGGACACGCAGGGACACTCCCTGTTTGAAGTGGAGGAAGAAGCCTACGGCATGGATCATGCGATGGCGGGATGTGCGCTGGCCTTCCGCTGGAACCTGCCGGAAACGCTGGTACAGGCCATCGGGTATCACCATCAGCCGTTTAACGCACCGGACCACCATGAACTCGCCGCCATAACGGGTCTGGCCAATTACCTCTATTACCGGGCCCTGGAAACCGGCCACGCACCGACAGACGAAAATCGCATGAACCACGGCATGACATACGGCCACTGGTTGTCGCTTGCCCGCCTGTTCGACCCATTCGACGAGGACGTGCTCGCAGCCATGGTCCAGGAAGCCAAAAACATCATCGATGAAAATGCGGCGTCCACACCCTACATCGATGAGGACAGCAAAAAATGAGAAGGGAAAACAAAACCCCGAACAAAAGCCGCCCATCCACCATGGATGAAAAGAAACTGTTTAAAAAACAGTACCTCAAAATGAGGGACCTTTATGAAAACAAGATCAAGGAACTGTCCGTGATCAGAGAACTCGTGGACATGCTTCGCTTGACGGGCGTGTCGGACCGAATCGCCCTTTTCAGGGAGCAACTTCAGGTCATCAGAAAATATTTCTTCGTGACCCACGTCTCTTTGATGCTCTTCAATGAAAAAACACAGCGGCTTGAGATGCTGGCCTTTCTCAATGACCCGGCCCATGCCCATCCTCACCGGGATTACGAGTCTCTCTGCCATAAAACGGCGGAACAGGCCTTCACACAGAATCAGTCGGCCTTCATGAAAAACGCCGCCGGGCCATGTTCCCCGGAAGCGGAAAAGGATGACGGGGGACAATCCCTGCTGAGCGTCCCCCTGTCCCACAATGGCCAGGCCATCGGTGTGCTGAACCTCCTCTTCCCGTCAATCACCCGTTTCGATCGAAACCAGATCAGCTTTTTCAGTCTGGTGGCGGATCAAATCGTTACGTCCGCCGTCCTGTCCCGCCTCTACTCGCAGATGCTCAGGGAAGAGAACCAGCGTTTTTTACTGAGCCGCTTTTTTTCCAAAAATGTCGCCAGGGAAATTCTGAAAAGAAAGGGAATCCTGCGACTGGGGGGTGACCGGAAACGGGCGACCATCCTGTTCGCCGATCTGCGTGGATTCACCGCGATATCGGAACGGTTCGACGAGGAAACGGTCGTCGATGTTCTCAATGACTTTTTTTCGCACATCACCCCCACGATCTTCCGGAATGAGGGAACCCTGGACAAGCTGCTCGGAGACGGCATCATGGCTGTTTTCGGCGCCCCGATCTCCCATGCCCATGATCCGGTTCGCGCCGTCGAAGCGGCGATCGAGATCATTGAGGAACTGCGTCTCCTGAACCGGGCGAGACGCGATAAACAGTGGCCTGAACTAAAAATCGGCATCGGGATCAACACAGGGGACGTGGTCGCCGGCTATATCGGCTCCGATGATCATATTAACTATACCGTCATCGGTGACGCCGTCAATGTGGCGCAGCGCATCGAATCCATGGCGGGTGATGATGAAATTCTCGTCACCCGGGCGGTGAAAGAGGCCATCGATGAAGCGGGTACGGACGTCCGGGGCCTTACGGCTTTCACGGCTCTTCCGCCTCTCCATGTCAAGGGGAGGGAAAAACCCCTGACCGTTTTTCGTGTCGAGTATGCGCGGTAAAGCCACCCCCCTCCTTCCCGTTTCCAGCCCCCTGGTCAGCCCGCCCTATGGACGAGGCCTCTCTGCGGCGGAGGAGCGTGTAATTTGCCTCGTGATTTCAACCGCCTTCTGGGGACTCAGGTACCCCAGCACGGCCCCGGCCTTGTCACGTTTCATGTTCATCGTGATACCCGCAGCGGTTTTTACATCCATCTGTTCAATCATCGAAGCGATTTTTTCGGGCGGCGCCGAATCATAAACCCTGGCCAAATCCTTGTATTTTTTGCTCTCGGAGGTTTTCTCTTCGTCCATCATCGTCCCCAGCCGATCCTCCAAACCCTGCAATGCATCGATTTTCTCCACGATTTCCCGTTTCAAGACCTGAATCCGCTGCTCCTCCGCCAACAGCCGGCTCTCCCGGCTATCGAGTTCCTGACTCTTGCGTTCAAGGACCTTCATGAGGGCGCGTTCCTGTAAAAGAGGATCCTCCAGCACATCCTTTATCGGAACGGTTGCAAGCCGGGTTTTGGGCGTTTCCGCCAAAGCCCCCCTGAGCATGAGAGAGGGGGTATCGATCCCAGAGAGCCCACGGAGCAACCCACCCGTCATGAAGAGCTTCACGAACAGAACCGCCACAATCATGGCCGTTACCATGATTCTATTCTTTTTCACGACCCCCTCCTGCTGAAGCGCTGAATGGACATATCGTCCGTTTCCCGGCGTTCCGCCGCGATCAGGTCTGTCTTGTATTCCTGATGCCGGTGTTCCTTGTGTGTTTCCATCATCTTCCTTTTTTTGACCGCTTCCAGGAGGTCCTTTCGTCTTTCCTCGAACACGAGCGCGGCTTCCCGAACAATCTCCATCTGCCGCTGCTCCCTTCTCTGCAGCTCTTCCGAATACTTCAGGATCAGGACGATATCCCTGCTGTTACACGCCTTGTCCTGCAAAGCCCTTAAATCACCTGCCAGTTCTGCACGATGTTCCCCTATCTCCTGTAGCCGTCTTTTTTCATCATGTAAATTTCGCTCCGCATCCGAAAATTCCGTCAGCTTTTCCTTTTCGATGCTCTGACGATATTCCAAAACGGATTGCAGACTATAGATAAACATGGTCTAGGGCTCCAACAGGGCATCCAGATCCCGAACGGATTCCTGAAAGGTGATTTTCGTCTCGATATCCTGGCGAAGAAATGCATTGATCCGGTCGATCATCTCAATGGCCCGGTCGATTTCCCTATTGCTGCCCTTGACATAGGCCCCGATATTGATCATATCTTCCGCATTGCGATAGACCGACATGATATTGAGCAGCTCGCCGGCTTTCCTACGGTGTTCCTCATCCACAACATCGATCATAACCCGGCTGATACTCCCGAGGACATCCACGGCGGGATAGTGATTTTTGCTGGACAGTTCACGGGACAGGATGATGTGGCCATCGAGAATGGACCTCGCCGCATCCGAGATGGGTTCGTTGAAGTCGTCTCCTTCCACCAGAATGGTGTACAAACCGGTGATGCTCCCCCCCCCTTCGATACTACCGGCCCGCTCCAGGAGCTTGGGAAGCAGGCTGAACACGGACGGCGTGTACCCTTTTGTCGTCGGCGGTTCACCAACGGACAAACCGATTTCACGCTGGGCCATGGCAAAGCGTGTCAGCGAGTCGATCATCAAAAGGACATCGCGTCCCTGGTCCCGGAAGTATTCGGAAATGGTCGTGGCCACGTAGGCCGCCCGCATCCTGACGAGAGGATGTGTGTCCGATGCGGCTACGACCACGACGGACCGGGCCAGACCCTCGGCGCCCAGGTTTTTTTCCAGGAAATCCCGAACCTCACGCCCCCTCTCGCCGATCAGGCCGATCACATTGACGTCCGCCTTGGTGTGCCTGGCGAACATACCGAGCAGAACGCTTTTCCCCACGCCCGAACCGGCGAAGATCCCCATCCGCTGTCCCCTGCCACAAGTCAGCAAGCCGTTGATAGCCCGCACCCCCAGATCCATGGGTTCCCGGATACGGCCTCGTTTCAGTGGGTTGACCGGGTCCGCGTAAATCGGGTATTCCTCATCGCACCGAATCGCTCCCCGATTGTCGATCGGATTGCCCATCCCGTCGATAACCCGGCCCAGAAGGGCCTTCCCCACACGAATACTCGCCTTTCTATGAATTGCGACAATGCGGCAACCCGGCCCCAGGCCCCGGATATTTTCCAGGGGCATAAGCAGAACTTTCCCCTTGCGAAACCCGACGACCTCCGCATTCACGGGTTTATCGCTTCCCGTCGGATAAATACCGCAGACCTCGCCGATCGACGCCGCCGGCCCATGACCTTCCACAACAAGGCCGATGATCTCGCTTACCTTGCCATTGACACGAATCGGATTGATCCGCTCCAGAATACGGTGGTATTTTTCAAAATCCGTAAACATTCGGTCCTCCTGAAGCCTAGCCGGCCACACCGAATCCGGACCTGATTTCATCAAACTGCTGTTCCAACCGTGCATCCACCTCGCCGAACATGGTCTCCACCATCACCCCTCCGGCCTTGATCCCGGGATCCTCTTCGAAGACGATGTTTTTCACCCCATCCATTTCTCTCAGAAAATCTTCTTTTATTTCCGTAATATAATGAAAATCCTGGGGATTGAGGCGGACCTTCATGCCGTCCCGCTCTGTCACGCTCCGGACCGCTTCCCGGAGAACGGAAGCCACCACGGTCCTGTCCTGCCTGACTTCCCGATGAATGACCTTCTCCGCAATGGCAAAGCTCAACCCCATAATTTGTTGCTCCGCCTGTTCCATCATATCCTGACGCAACCGGGTCAGCTTTCCCATCAGGTCCGTGACCGCCGCGATCATGCGCCGGGCCTCCTCTTTCTGCAGGGCAATGCCTTTGTTCACTCCCTCGGCGAGCCCCTTTTGGTATGCGTCCTGCTTTGCCAGGCCAATTCTCTCCTCCATTTCCGCCTCCCGTTCCTGGGGCGGTCCGACCCCGCTCTTCTGCGCACCCGGTATCAGGGGGTTGACCTGGAACGTCGCGCCTGGGCTCACGGAACAATCCGCATGGCGTACCCTTTCCACAACCTTGACGGCGGAAGATTTGATGACCCCCTTAGATGAACTCATCCTGTTCATCTCCTCGTGATACGGTGATTTTCCCTTCCGATTCCAGACGCTTTGTAACTTCCAGAATGGTCCTCTGGCATGCTTCCGCTTCCGACAGGCGGATGGGCGGCATCATCTCGATGTCTTCCTTGAGCATTTCCGCACCGCGTTTGGACATGTTTTTGAATATCCTCTCCCGGAGGTCCATATCGACAAGCTTCAGAGCCCGCGCAAGATCCTCGCCGCTGATTTCACGAAGCAGCTCCTGCAGACTCTTGTCGTCGAGTTTCAAGACATCTTCAAAGGTGAACATGAAATTACGGATCTGCATGGCCAGTTCAGGGTCCGTTTCTTCCAGCGAGATCATGATCGAATTCTCATTGGCCCGGTTCAGGCGGTTCAACACTTCCGCCGCCAATTCGGGGCCGCCGATCTGCTGGTCCCCCCCCTGGCCGATCACGATTTCCTTCTCCAGTGTCTTTGCGACTTCTTCGATGAACTCGTAGGGCACACTTTTGAGTGTGGCCATCCTTCTGGTGATTTCAAATTGCATCGGCGGCGAAAAATCGTCGAGGATCTGCGCCGCCTGATCCGGTTTTAGGTGGGCCAGAATCAGGGCAATGGTCTGGGGATGTTCCGTTCGCGTGAAATCAACCAGAATCTTCGGATCGATATCCTGGAGTTTTTCGATAATAGGATTGTCATTCCGTTTGGCATTTTCGACGTCGGCAATGATATCCTGGGCCGCTTTTTCTCCCAGGGCCTTGATTACAATGTTTTTTGGTTGCTCGTGCCCAACCGAGATGGTTCCCCCCTTCTCCCGGGCAAGTGTGCAAAATTCCTTTGCTACGGCGTTCAGGGTCTCCGAGGAAATATCCGATATGCGGTTCATATACCTGCCGATACGCCTGATCTCCGAAGGGCGCAGGTTTTTCATGACCTGGGCTGCGGTATCTTCCTTCAGGGACAAAAGCAGAATGGCGGCTTTTTCTTCATTGGTCATAACGGGAATGGCCCTTCAGTTTTGTTGTTCTTGCCCTCGACCTGACAAATCAGCGAATCCAGTTCCGGAGAAGTTCCGCAAACCTCTTGGCGTCGGCATCGGCAAGCCGCCTGGTCAGCTCCGTTTCGTTCATCGGTCGCTCCTTCAGGGGACTCGCCAGCATCGGTGTCGCCGCTTGACCCCGCAGTTCGGAAGGCTGATCCGCCCCCGCCTGCCTGGGTTCGGCCGGCTGACTCCTTCCGAGATCGGCAACCAAGCCCAGTATGGGTTTCAGTACGAACAGGAAGAGGAAAATCGTCACGCCGAGAATGACCAGATACTTGAAATAGGGTGTGAAGCCGGAAACATGCTGCGTCCAGGGAATCGGCGCATGGAATTCATCTTCAGCCGATGTCCGGAAAGGCATGTTCGTCACCACCACCTGGTCTCCGCGGACTGCGCTGAATCCAGCCGATTTTCGCACCAGTTCCGCGATATTGTCCAGATCCTTTTTATCCCGGGGCTGATAGACCTCCTCACCCTTTTTGTCCTTCACATAGGTGCCATCGACTAAAACGGCAATCGATAATTTCTGAATTTCTCCCACGGGCATGACCGTCTTGTTGACCGTCTTGTTGATTTCATAATTGATGACTTCATCGAGCTTTTCCTCGGCGGATCTGGGGTTGACCGCGCCGGCCGACGGCGTGCTTTTCTCCGTTTGTTTCTGCGTACTGCGAATGACGGGCGATTCGGAATCGTAAATTTCTTCCGTTTTCTCCGTCACGCTGAAATCGAGATCGGCGGCCACCCGAACCACGGCCTTCCCCTGCCCGACAACCTTCTCCAGCATGGTCTGGATACGGTTGGCCATATCCCCTTCGAGACCCACCCGATATTCGACCTGGGAAGCGGTCATCTTTCCCAGACGGGAATGATCCTGTTTCCGGGACAGAATATTCCCCTTGCCGTCCACGACCATAACGTCCGCCGGGTCCAGACCCTCGACACTGCTCGCCACCAGGTGAGCGATGCCCTCAACCTGATCGGGCCTTAAATTGCGGACCCCCTTCAGCTTTATGGTCACCGATGCGGTCGTTTTTTTCTGTTCTTCGACAAAGAGGGAATCCCTGGGCAGGGCCAGATGGACCCGACACTGCTCAATTTCCTCCAGGCTGCTGATCGTTCTGGCCAATTCCCCCTGGAGGGCCCTCCGGTAATTCAGTTGTTGCTCAAATTCCGTGGCGCCGAGGTTCTTCTGGTCGAAGATTTCGAAACCGACGCCACCGCCCTGGGGCAATCCCAGGGAAGCCAACTCCAGGCGAACTTCCGTCACCTTGCCCGATGGCACGGAAATGGTATTCCCCCCTCCGGACAGCTCATACGGAATCTTTTTTTCCTGGAGTTTGGTTACGATACCCGAGGCATCCTCGGTGGAAAGATTGGTAAAAAGAACCTTGTAATCCGCCTGGTTTACCCAGTAGACCAGCCCCCAAACGGAGGCGAGGGTGACCGCAACGACTATAAGAAGGGTCAATTGCCGCGAAACGGGCAAAGCGGAGAATCCTGTCCACAGGTTTTTGACGAGTTGGGATATTGTATCCATTGATTTCCCTTGTCAGTGACGGGCCGGTGATATCCGTATGCCGCGCGGGCCGCGGCACCGGATTCACACCTGCATGCGCATGACCTCCTGATAGGCCTCAACAATCTTGTTTCGGATCTGCACCATGGTCTGGAAGGAAAGACTCGCCTTTTCCATGGCAATCAATGCTTCATGCATGCTCCCCTTGTTCGCCTGCAGTTTGGCAACGGCGTCGTCCGCCTGGAGATGGAGATGATTCACATCCTGTATGGCCGTTTTCAGAACGGACTTGAAACCCCCGCCGGTCGCGGGCGCAACAGATCCCGTCGGGACAGCGCCGTCACCAGCCTGGATCGGCTGATTCCTGATGATCATGTCGCTCATGTTTTTCTCCTTACCCTTCCCCCTTGTTTTTACTTCCCGATCTCGAGGGTTTTCAAGGCCATGCTCTTCGTGGCGTCAAAAGCCGTTACGACAGCCTCGTAATTCCTGCCCACGTTGATCATATCCGCCATTTCCGTGATGGCGTTTACATTCGGCATCACCACAAAACCCTTTTCGTCCGCGTCGGGATGGGCCGGATCATAGACGCTTTTCATGGGCGACGGGTCTTCCGTAACCTGATCGACCCGCACCTCGGAAAGAGCGCCACGCAGAACTTTATCGAAGGACCCTTCGATGTTTTCCGCCTTGAGGACAACCATCTTTCTCCGATAAGGATCGCCCGCCTCCGTTTTGGTCGTTCCCGCGTTGGCAAGGTTGCTGGTGATCACGTCCATCTTGGCCCGTTGGGCCGTCAGGCCTGAAGCACAAATTTTGAAGTTTGTCGTGAAATCCATTTTATCTCACATCCTTTAGGAAGGTACTGATGTTCCTGAATTTTCTGGCCAGAATCTCGACCGTCACGTTGTACATCAACTGGTTTTCCGCGAGGTGGGTCATTTCCTGATCCAGAGACACCTTCTCAGCCGACGCCTCCACCTTGTATTCGTTCCCCGACGGCTGAGGCATAGGCAAATGTTTCCTGTCGGTCCGAACCACATTGACGCTTTGTTCCTTGGTCATGGCGGCCAGGAGACGGTTTTTGAAATGCAGCTCCTGCGGCTGGTAATCTTCCGTGTCAAGATTGGTGACGTTGGCGGAGATCAGCTTTTGCCGCTCCGCACGGTAACTGAGCACGGAAGACAACATGGGTATCGTCTTGCCGAAAAGAAAATCCACAATCTCTCCTCTTCATTTTCTTACCGTTGATTATTTTGCAAGCAACATACCAACGTCGACGTCTGACCCGGGATCGGGTTTACGGATCACAGGGAGAGGCGATCCCTTCCCCCCCGTACTCCTGAAGCTTGTTACGCATGGTCCGGACACTGATACCCAAAATCCTGGCGGCTTTTGTCCGGTTACCGTTCACCCGGTTCAAAGCGGCAAATATCATCGATTTTTCCATCTCCTTGAGGGTAACGGGACCGCTTGGACAGGTCCGGACGTCAAGCTCCGGAACAGGCTCCGCCCCCGTTCCGGCTTCCGTCGGCGCCGGTCCGATGGGACCGTCCATATAAAGGTGTTCGGGCAGGATGATTTCATCATCGCAGATCAGAACGGACCGTTCGATCACGTGTTCCAATTCCCTGACATTACCAGACCAGGGATGCGCATCGAGGATTTGCATGGCTCCAGCCGACAAGACCGGCTTTTTTTTCTCGTTGATCCCACCGTACTTTTTCAGGAAGTACTCGCTCAGAAGCGCCACGTCGCCCTTTCTCTCCCGTAACGGCGGAATATGCACAGGAATCACGTTCAGGCGGTAGAACAGATCCTCGCGGAATTTTTTCTCCTCGATTCTTTTCTTTAGGTCCGCATTGGTGGTGGCGATGATTCTTACGTCAATGGGCGTCGGCTCCCGCCCCCCCAAGCGGTCCACCTCCCCTTCCTGAAGCACCCGCAGGAGTTTGGCCTGCAATTGAATATCCATGTCCCCGATTTCATCAAGGAGCAGCGTGCCCCCATGGGCCAGCTCGAACCGCCCCGGTTTCCTCTGGACCGCTCCGGTAAAGGCCCCTTTTTCATGGCCGAACATCTCGCTTTCCAGCAGGTGGTGGGGAATGGCGGCACAGTTGACGGCAATGAAGGGCCGGTTTTTCCGCGTGCTGTGACGATGGATATACCGGGCGAAAAGCTCTTTGCCTGTTCCACTTTCACCTTGAATCAGCACACTGGATTTGCTTTTGGCGATGCTTCGCATCAAGGCCAGCAGGGAAGTCATATTGGCGGCCTGGGTGATGATGTCCATCCTCGAGGAACCGGATATGTCCGGAGACGCGGCCTCATTCATCCTGGCCGGGCTGTTTGCCAGAACGTTTTTGACCACCCCCTGAAGATCATCCAGGGAGAAAGGTTTCATAATGAATTCCGAAGCCCCTTCTTTCATGGCTTCCACAGCGGTGCTGACGGTCCCGTAAGCGGTAATGAGAATAACCGGCGTTCTGGGTGATATTTTTTTGACACCCTTGAGAACCTCCATTCCCCCCATACGCGGCATGCGCATATCGGTCACCACCACTTCAAAGGGTCGGCCCTGAAACTTCTTCAACGCCTCCGAACCATTGTCAGCCGATTCGACCTCGTAGCCGCATGATTCCAGTGTTTCGGACAAGGCAAGCCGCATGGACGGATCGTCATCGACAATCAGAATTCGTCTTCCTTTATCGATCATATCGACCACCCGTTTCCGTTTTATGCACCTTGGTCCGCACCGCCGCCAAAGGGAAAACCATGCTGAACGAAACCGCACCGCCCGGATCGTTCTCCGCCCGCAAGGATCCCTGATGCAGATCCATGATCTTGCGAATCAGGGCAAAATTCAGGCCTGCGAGCCGTTCGTCCTCTTCGTCAGAATTGAAAAAAAGGCCCATGGGGTCCCCGCAGGCTTTCATCCCGGTTTCGGAAAAACTGATTTGAACGGCCGGTTCGGGACCGCCTTCATCCTGAATCTCTGTCTTGATCAAAACATGTCCTCCTTCGGGCATGCTTTTCAGGGCATTGAGCACCGTGGTCAGAAAAATCCGGCGGATCATCGCCGGATTTCCCCGGATGAGGGGTTCGCGCACGGCATATTCCGCGGAGAGAAAGACATGGCCGCCATCGGCGATCCGATCGGAGTAAAGCAGAAGATCCCTGAGAATCTCATGGAGATTTACCATCTCCATGAGAGGCTCCACCGTCCTGGCATGCTGCAGCAGTTCATCGATCTTGTGGTCGATTTTCTTTACGGACCGGATGATCTGATCCAGCCATTCCCGCTGTCTGGGCTCACGGGTATGCCGCATCAGAAGAGACGAGAAAAGCTCGATGCTCCCGAGAGGGTTTCGGACTTCATGGGCGATCCGGGCCGCCATGTCCAGCATGGCGGTGTTTTTTTCCAGGTGGCGGGTTTGCTTTTCAAGTCTGAGGGTTTCCGTGATGTCATGGATCACCCAGACCTTATCTCCCCCCGCCCCTGCGGCAGCGGGAATGGCGGCCGCGTATACTTCAAGCTCCCGCCCGTGCAGGGTGATGCGATGCGGGCGGCCCGGCCCTGTACGGGATTCAGCCGTATCCGCGTCGTCAAATATTTGACTTACCAAGCCAGGGGGCTCCGACAACCCGATTCCGAGTAAATGCCGGGCCGTACGGTTGGCGATCTTGATCCCGCCATGCGCACCGGTGACCATCACCCCCGTTGTCAGGCTTTCCAGGATGCGCTGAAGATAATTTTTCATGCCCTCGCGCTCGGCAATAATCCGTGTCAACTCGGCATTCTTCTCCTCCAGTTCGATGCCTGACCGCGCTATTTTTTCCTGAAGGAGGGCGTATGCTTCCTCCAGTCGCGCAGAGGACCGCTGAAAAGCGTCAAAGGATTCTCTCAAGAGATGAATTTCCTCCATATCCTTATCCTTTTCCCCTGTCAAACGCGTGACGACACCCCCGTTCTCCGGCAGGTCTCGTCATGTGAGAAAGTCCGCGTACGTGGCAAACCATATCCCGTCATTCAGACAATAATCAGCCATTTTTTCCCAGAAAGGGTCTTCCGTGTTTTCCCTTATCCGCCCTGAAAACGTCTCCGCCAGATCGGGGTTGTTCAGGTTGAGGTGCCCCCCGGTCAGGCGAAACAGGGCCCAACATTGATCCGTCCCCTTCGGCATTGCGGCGAGTGCCTGCATCAACAGGGGAACCGCTTTTTCGTATTGCCCGGCGCCCAAATACATCTCGCCCAAATTCAGAAGCAATTCGCCCTTCAACGACACGGACGGGGGCGACGCATCCATGTTGGCGGCATCGAGGGACTCCTGATAGTATCGGAGAGCCGGGCCATCCCGTCCTTGCCTTTTCAACGCATCGGCATAACGGTACAGGGAAAGAGCCGCCCCCATCTCCCCCCGGTCAACAGGCATGGCTGACTCATAGGATGCAATGGCGGCCTCATAGTTCATTTCGAGGAAATATGAATCAGCCAGCATCCGGTGGGCTTTTTTGGCCGTGACGGTATCGGTTCGTTTCTGCGCCAGCAGGACGTTGAGTCGGGACCGGCCCTCCCGGATCCTTCCCGATTTCATTTCCGTTTCCGCAATGGCCAGATCGAGCTTGTCCGGATCCCCATACTCCTGAGTGTTCTTCACATCCTGAAAAACCGTGGCCGCTTCCCGATAAAGGCCCAGTTGTTTCAGACTGTCCGCGATCCTGAACAAAACATCCCAGTCCCGGTGGTAGCGGAATCCGCTCTCGGTAAAGTATAGGTCCGCAATATCCAGATGGTGCCCCTTGACGTAATAGTCTCCGACGAGGATATTCCGGTTCGCTTCCATGTCCCGTTGACAGGCGATCCGGTGTGGGCTCCCGGGATAAAGGCGCAAAAGCACGGCGTAGTTGTCGAAGGCCTCCCGGAAGCGATTCCCAGCTTTCAGAATTTTGCCTCTCCGATACAACACCTCCTCTGTGAGGACATCCCCTTCCAATTCAGAAATCATCCGGTTGCAACTCAAGAGCGGTTCCCGGTAATGCTCGACATCCCGAAAACAAATCGACGTGACAGCTCCCGGATGGCTGCCGCCCAGCTCCGCCAGAAGCAGCCTCGTCTTGATCGCTTCTTTCCTATCCTTTTCTTTGCTTAGAACCACACTCAGGAGCCGCACCGCGGAAGCCACCCGCCCCGTTCCGACAAGACTTCGCCCCATGGCGCGGGCCGCCAAAGGCGCGTAACGGCTCTGCGGGTACAGGCCGTAAAAGTAGGAAAACACCTGAAAGGCCTCCCGGTATTTTCCGGTGTGGAAAAAATGATAGCCCGTATTCAAAAAGATGTCGTCGGGCAAACCATACAGGTCGGGCCAGCGCTGAAGTGCATTCCCGTACCATACATCGGCGTCACGGGAACGCCCCATACGGTAACAGGTGTCGGCCAAAGCGAAAATCGCCGGCCGGGACAAGGCGCTTGCCGGATATGTCGTGTAAAACGCCTGCAAGGTGTCAGCGGCTTCGGCATACTTTTCATCCAACCGGAAGACTTCCCCCATCTGGTAGAGGCCTTCCTCCGCCAGGGAAGAACCGGGATATTTCGTCAGAAGGTTCCTGTACGCGTCAGCGGCGTCCGCATAAAGCCCCATGGCCCTGTACAACTGTCCCATCCGAAAGTAGGCCAGATCGTTCCCGTTCCTGACATCGGGATATTTGAAAAGGAGATTCCTGTACTGATAGACGATTTCCGATAAAACCTCGTTGCTGTTGCTTTCCTTCAAAAAATAATTACAGTCAGCCAGACGCCTCTCTGCAAGCTCACGCCAGAGGGACGCAATTTCATGCCGCGCTGCGATAGCCCGGAAAACGGGCCGGGCTTTTGCGTACCGTCCCTTCCGGAAATCCTGCATCGCCTCATCGAAATAGGGCCATGGGGGCGTTTCCTGCGACGGCGTGATGGGTGCGGCCGACGCAGGTTCGGGAATCGTGGGCGGCGCCCCGACTTCCGGCGGGGAGACGGATCCGGTCGTGGTGCCCCCTGTTTTTTCGCCCGTTAATGACTCTACGATCCGGGCAGGCTTGTCTGCAGGTGAAGCGATCATCGCCGGCTGTATTGACCGGGTAGGCCCTGTTTTGTTCTTTGCCGTCAGGGCCCGTGCTCGAACCGGGGGATTCCTCATTTTATGGGCAGAGGTCGGGGCAATCGAGGAGGACCTCCTTTCCACCTGTGCGACGATCCTCTTGGCAGAAGAACCGACGATCCTCACCGAATCGGCGAGACCGTTCTCCCTGAGTTTTTTCCCATCCGCGTTTGCGCCGGCCTCCGTCGGGTAAGGGCCCGATACGACCGTATACTGGATTGCCCCTCCCTGCCGGTTTTCCCGATAGAAAGCGCGGGATCCCTGCTCTTTTAGTCGCGATACCGCGGAAAAGGCCATCGCCTGATCCCGACAAATCGAAACAGCGAGGTAATGACCTCCTGCCCGTTTTTCCTGGCCGTGGGCCATGGCAGCGTGAGAAAAAACCATCTGCCAGAGAACCAGACACAGAGGGATCAGCGAAGACCTTCTCATCCATGAAGACGGAAGCGAGCCCGCTCCTGAGTCAGCCATAATCGGTTCCATGACGGATTAAATGCCTTTCATCAATCTTGAAATTGCGGCGCCAGACGTAACCCCCTCTGCCGCTACGGGGTCATTGTCCAGCTTAAGCCACAATTTACATACCAGAATCATGCCATACCCTTTCCCCTTCGGGTAAACGGGAGGAAGGCCCATCGATCGTCCCGGCCTCTCTCAAGGCAGCCAAATATTTGGCACCCGTCTTCCCCGTCCTTCCCGACCAGGGCTGTCCCCCATCGCTTCCTTGGCTCTCGAACCGTTCCTGAAAGCTGAATATTTCCGTTGCGGGGTTTTTTTAATCCCTGGGCACCGGGATATATCGATCCGGTATTACTCTTGCAGGCATTTCTTCACCATCAATCCAGGAAACAGGCGGTCCCTGTTTCACGACGGACAGAGAACAAAAACGCCCTCCGGCCAGGGGAACAAGCATGTGAGGAGAAAATGACAGGATGAGAACAGAAAACAAAAGACAAGGAGAGGATAATAAAAGGGAATATTCCCGCGTATACGCCATGCTCCCATTCGCTTCCAGGATATGCTCCCCTGAAGAACAGCCCCTCCCACAGGCAAAACTGTTTGGGGAACCGCTTTACAGTGAATTCTCGACTTTACCCGAAATTGGGGACGCCCATTTATCCGTGTGGCTGAAAACGATCAACACCAAGTTGGATGCAATCATGCGCATGATTGCCATATACCAGGGAGGCTTTGAAGCGTTGCCGTCAAAACCTGTTACCATCAGCGCAAACGGGATGGATTTCTTTGCCGATGCCGATGCGGCGGTGGGAACCCTGATGGAAGTGAAAATCATCCTTTTTTCGCTGCCTCCGGTGGCCGTCCAGCTCTACGGCGAGGTGCGATCCTCTGTCAAGAGCGGAAACCAGCACCGTCTTGCCCTGAGGTTTTTGGATATGGACGATCATATCCGGAATGAAATCGTCAGATTCGTATTTGAAAAGGAAAGAGAAATCCTGCGGGCCAAAAGAGGTGAGAAAGAATTTCTATGATTGCCGTCATTGGTTTCCTCGTTGTCCTGTCCTGTGTCTTCGGAGGTTATCTCCTTGCCCACGGGAATTTATCCGTCCTGTTTCAGCCGACGGAACTGCTGATTATCGGCGGCGGCGCCATCGGCGGGTTACTCATTGCCTCTCCCTTGAAACTCGTCAAAAAGATTATCGGGGCCTCGATGGGGATCTTCGTGGGGAAACAGATGTCAAAGGACGACTACCTGGAGGCGCTCCTTCTGCTGAACAGCATATTTTACAAGATCCGCCAGCAGGGACTCGTATCAATTGAATCGGACGTGGACTATCCGGAGGAAAGCCCCGTATTCAGTAAGTACCCAAAAATTTTGAAGAACGAACGGGCCATCAACCTGATCACCGACACCCTCCGGACCGTCATCACCACAACGATTGCCCCCCACGAACTGGACGCTCTCCTGGAAAACGAGCTGGACGTGTACACGGAGGAGCTGACTGCTCCATCCAAAAGCGTCAATTTCGTCGCCGACGCACTGCCCGGACTGGGAATTGTCGCCGCTGTTCTGGGCGTCGTCATCACGATGGGCAAGATCGGTGAACCGCCGGAAATTCTGGGACACCATATCGGGGCCGCCCTGGTCGGCACATTTCTCGGCGTTTTACTCTGCTACGGTTTCGTCGGTCCCATGGGGAAAAACATGGAACACACTGCAGCCGAGCATTTACAGTATCTGATGATGCTCAAGGTGTCGCTCCTGTCC
>JAAYKM010000031.1 GCA_012522415.1 Deltaproteobacteria bacterium
GGCCCAAACAGAGCAAATTTGCCGGAAAGACCGTATTTGATTACTTTGAGGATAAATACTCAAACCAGAATAATGAACCGGTTGCTCAGGTAAAGAAGCTGATAATACGAGCTGAAAGAAAAAAAAGCCGGGAGAAGGGGAAGTATCAAACAATTGAGCTTCCTCACCCGTGGACGCAGGAGGAGCTGCAAAAGCTCGAAGAGGAAATTCTTCGCAACAGTAAAGACTGCATGAGAGGACAGACCCCCAGGTATTGGGAAGATGTGAAGATCGGTGATGAATTGCCGCAGCTTATAAAGGGACCTGTGGGATTAACCGATATGGTGGCTGCTGTAGTTGCCGGTCTTGCCCCGGCGCGGCTGAACGCACATGAAGAGGCCCTGATGCAGCATGAGAAAAAGCCCGCCTGGTTTTTCCGTGATCCGGCGACCGGTGCGTGGGAACCGATTTTTGCCGTCCATTACAGCATTGACGGAGCAAAGGCAATGGGTCTGCCTTATCCGTATGACATTGGGATACAGAGGCATTGCTGGCTTGTACAAATGCTTACAAATTGGATAGGTGATGATGGCTGGCTGAAAAGATGCTATGCCGAATATCGGAATTTTGTATTCTTGTCGGATGTGGTACGCATAACGGGCACTGTCACCGAAAAATATGTCGACGATCAGGGAGAATATTGCGTGCGGGTTAAAACAAACGCAATAAACCAGCGCGGAGTAGATGTAATGCCCGGTGAAGCTGAAATAAGTCTGCCTTCAAGAGAAAAAAATACATGGCCGGTTGAGGCAAGGAGATAGTGGAAATGTCAACATCAATAAACCAAAGAAAGCAATGGCAAGCACTCAATTATAAGACGTATGCGGAAGCGACGGCCAATTTCCAGTGGAAGGAGAGGTGGGATGTATTTGACGGTACAAAAGAAAACTTCAATATAACGCATGAATGTGTCGACCGGCACCCGGGTGACGAATTGGCACTGAGAATTAAGTACGATGATCGCAGAACCGAGAGTTACACCTTTGGCCAGATATCCAGTCTGACCTCGAAATTTGCCAATATGCTCGAAAGAAACGGGGTGAAGGCAGGAGACAGAGTTGCCGTACTGCTGTTTCCATCCCTAGCTTTCTATGTGAGCATGTTCGGCATATACAAGAGCGGGACTGTGATGATCCCGTGCTTTCCCCTGTTCGGGCCCGAAGCTATAAACTTTCGCCTGGAAAACGGTGAGGTCAGCACAATCATAACGACCAAAGACAAAACAAACCTAATCGATATGAAGCTGGCGGAGAGGCTGAACTTAAAGTATATCTTTGTTGAAGATATCTTGGGGCTTCTGGCTGATGAAAGCGATGTCTACACACCATCAACCTCATCCAAAGACCTGTGCATGATTCAATTTTCGAGCGGGACAACGGGAACCCCCAAACCGATAAGGTATACGCACGGGGCAATTTCCGTGGCAGCCGTTGTCATGAAATTTGCCGGAGGCCTCAAGCCGGATGACAATTATTTCTGCTGCTCATCTCCCGGATGGGGGCACGGCATCTGGTATGGCACAATCAGCCCGATGATCTTCGGTAAGGCTGCGCAAACAATATCGGGCAAATTTGACCCTGAGATATGCCTGGAGGCGCTCGAGGAGTTTGAAATCACAAATATCGCAGGAATATCTTCCCATTTTCGGCTGATGATGGGAACAGGAAAAGCAGACAAGTATAATCTGAAACTCAGATTCCTAACTTATTCCGGTGAAAAAATGTCCAGGGATTTGATCGATCAAATAAAGAAAACCTGGGGTTTGGATTCTTATACCCAATTTGGAACGACAGAGGTAGGGCCGATAACCTTGGATTACGGTGGATTTGACGATTGGGTCGTTAAGCCCGGCAGTGTAGGCAAACCCATGGTGGGCGGTCTTAAAGTTGTGGTTGTTGACGAGGCCGGGAATGTGTTGCCTCAAGGTCAGATCGGGCAGGTTGCCCTGCAAAAGAAAGACCGTCTGGAAAGAATCGGAGATGAGGTCTATGAAGATGAGGACGGATACTTCTGGTATGTAGGGCGTATAGACGATGTTATTATTTCATCGGGATATACC
>JAAYKM010000032.1 GCA_012522415.1 Deltaproteobacteria bacterium
GTCGATATAAGGCTTTTTTGATCGACGCGGATAATTATCTCTTGGAAGTATCCCGCTATATTCATCTGAATCCACTGCGCATGAAATCAAAAGACCCTGTAGGGAAAAGATGGGAAAATTTGTTAAACGACGAAACAACGAGTCTGGCCGGATATTTGAACGTGAAAAAAAGAAAAGAATTTGTTTGTTATAAGATGATTTTGGACTATCTGGGCGGTGACACGCAAAAAGCCGGAAATGAATATAGGAAATTTGTGGAGGAAGGGTTTCGGGAGGAAATCCCAAGCCCGCTGGAGAGGGGCAAAGGAACCGGCGTAATTGGCGGGTACGTTTTTATCGAGAAAGTTAAGCAATTGTTCGGGAGGGATAAAAAGTCTCCCCGCGAACAGCCGGCGCTCAGAGAATTGAGCAAGAAAATGAAACCGGATGATTTGATAGAAAAGTACGCAAAGCTGATAAATATTAAGCGTGAAGAACTAACAAAGAAGGGCAGGCAATCAACCGAACGGGCGATGCTGATGGAGTTTCTGTACCGAAACTGTAACGTCACCCAGCCGGAAATAGGACGAATGATGGGCGGCATCGACTACAGCGCGGTAAGCCAGGCGCGCAAAAGATTGCTATTCAAGATGCAACATGAGCCGGCATGGGGAAAAAGGTTCAGGGAGATGCAAAACAAACTGGGTCAAATGTCAAGAATAAAGATTTGACCCCATTCGGTAGAAAGAAAATGTGCAGAAATGATAATTAATAATCTTAAAGGGTTTGGACCAAAGCAGTCAAGAAACCTATTACAATCTCTTGGGCTCACTAAATATGAAATTCCGGTGGACAGCAGAATAACAAAATGGCTTACGGAATTTGGTTTCCCTATAAAATTGTCAGCTACGGCAT
Organism: Deltaproteobacteria bacterium; assembly: GCA_012522415.1. Classification (NCBI taxonomy): domain Bacteria; kingdom Pseudomonadati; phylum Myxococcota; class Myxococcia; species Deltaproteobacteria bacterium. Next base: position 895 of record JAAYKM010000032.1, read on the forward strand.
TATCAGACAAAAATTATTATAATTTCGTATTAGATGGTTTCCAAATCATATGTGAAGCGTGTGAAGTATTTCCATGCGTAATGGATGCAGCTATTTTTTCAAGCTTTGATGGCGAGTGGCCTGAAGATCGCTTAGTGTGGTAAATTAAAAATTGCACAATCAGGCAATACAGCCGATCGCTGCGCTCCGGCTGATTTTTTCGTTCGGAGGCAAGAGAATGAAGGCAAAGGGTAACAGACATCATACTCAATGGGCTGGCCAATTTGGTGTTGCTCATGAACTCGTCAGACGTGGCTACTTGGTGGCATTTACCTCGGGGAACGCACCTGGAACAGATTTGCTCTGTCAAAGTCTTGGAGAAAAATCATTTTCATTGGAAGTTAAGACACTGAGTTCAAAGACATACTATCTCTGCCAAGATCATCTCCTAGAGCCAAACGAGTCACGGCATTTTGTTTTTGTCTTTCTGCCATCGTCTCCTGTAGAGAGGCCGGAATACTATGTCGTCAATAATCAGCAATTTCTTGAAGTCGTTGAGGAACAGAAGAAACTGACAAAGGCATCAGAAGCGAAACGCGGCAAACCATATGCTGACTTTTCGTTTGGTATAGCATACAAAACAATCGCGAAGAACGAGTTTAGAGACGCATGGGAGAGAAACTTACCCGAATAGCAGAGGCTCCGAACAAGACGCTGCACGGGATCGCCGAAAAAGCCGGCTCCCCGTGAGCTTTTCGTTAGCCATCAGGGTGAAATAGCATTATGGAAAGTTTAAAAAATTGCTTCACAAATGTACTGCAAACCATTATTGGTCTGACAAACAATTCTTATCTTACCTTCTTAAAAGGCGCCGTTGAAATGGTTTCAGATTCATCACAAGAGGATAATGTTCTTTACGAATATAACAAAAATCTATTAGAAATAGCCTCAGAGAATAATTTTGCCCTGAATGCTGATAAAACCAATGAGTTTGCTCAACTTCTCGGTGAAGCACAATTCTATTTGTTATGCAAAAATAAAGGTATTATTCTCAATAGAATTAAGGCAGGAACTGCCAAGACCCCAGATTTTAGGTTTGAAGCGCAAGATATGTGTTTTGAGGTAAAAACTTTATCAGTTGTCTCTGGTAGCTCTGGTATAAAAAAATCATTAGAAGATTCTCTAGAGGCCCAAATCGATATTGAAGACGAATTGAAAAAAGGAAAGAGAATTGCAACAGGTATTTCTGTAGTTCAACCATACGGTGAAAGACCATACAAAAAAGGTAAGGGAACGATAACGGCGATAATTGAAACTTTGATAGAAAAAACTTGCCAGAACTTGAAGCGCGACCAGTTCCCAAACACCAGTTCATTCCTCGTTTTAAACTTGAGTATCATTCCGCCGTTTCGTACAGACAACTACGTCCTTCGCCCGGCATATTGCGATGACTACCTATTCAAGAAGGCTGTAACCGGCGATCTTTGGATGGTGGCTTTTGGCAAGTCGGGTATGCTGATACACGGCATCCCTGAATTCGAAGGAGAGGCAGGAATAGAAGGCTTATTGGAAAAGTCAGGTATTCTCTCCGATCCTCAGTACAACTATGTGACAGGCATTCTGCTAATGATCCATCCGTGGCACAGGCCTACCGAGGTTTGGGGTCTATTCGACTCTCAGGTACACGCGCAGTGGAACGATAGCAACCCTGAGATAGCCAAGTGTCTGTTTATCCTTACTGGTGACAACTGGAACGACGATATGGATTCAAACGGCTGGAATCTCCAAGGGGCCTTGCAGAGCAATGGCTAACAAAAAAATCCAGCGGACGTCTTACAGCCGCCGCTGATTTTAGCGTTAGGCCATTGGTTAAACCCGCCGGCCGATGCCGATAGAGAACAAACATCAGCCCGGGTGGCATGACTTTGTGCGACAAGTATCCTGACAGACACCGAGACGCCGGTCGAATTTTACAGCGGCAACCGGGTGCGGCCTTCGAGGCGTTGAGGAAGGCTGACAACAAAAAGGTGACCAACATCTTACATAGTCATCCCTGAAAAACTCTGTACGACCTTTTTAGATCCCTTTATTACGACCGGAAACACTTTCCATCAAGATCGCGAGGCGGGATTTGACGAGGTCTCTGTGTCGGATGCCCTGGTTATGAAGGAGCATGGGTTATGAATCAATGATCCCATGGGAAACCATCCTGCGGTAACATTTTATTTGAGGTAATTCGAACAGGTGGCGGTGTTTGACAGTTCTCGTCATTTGTGAGATATAAGGAAAATCGCTTGACTCATGATCCATTGAACGAAACCGGCGGTAATACCGCCGTGACAGGGGAGACGCGGGGTGACCGAAGATATTCTGAATTTGCATATTGAGAGTCTCGGCGAAAATACGATTCCTTCGCCGGTCCTTACGAGTAAATTTACTTCTGATAACAAGCGCGTTCTCTTCAACATAGGGTTGGAGAGTTATAACGCTTTTACCACGGCCGACGGCCAACCCCTTTCTCTGGAACTGGCCGGTCCCAGGGAGGAAATCTTCTTTGATCCCGCAAAAACGAAAGCTGCCATTGTGACTTGCGGTGGACTCTGCCCCGGGATTAACGATGTCATCCGGGCCATTGTCATGGGACTGTATCATCGTTACAGTGTAACGAACATCATCGGGATCCGTTATGGGTTTCAGGGTATGATTCCAAAATACGGGCACGAGGTTCGCACGCTGACTCCGGAAACGGTCCAGGACATCCACACCCTCGGCGGGAGCATCCTCGCCTCATCCCGCGGCAAGCAGGACATTGAGGAAATGGTGACCGCTCTGAAACGGATGAACATCGACATTTTTTTCTGTATTGGTGGAGACGGCACCATGCGCGCCGCGGGACTGATTGCCGAGGAAATTATGCGGAGAGAGTGGAACATCAGCGTGATCGGCATCCCGAAAACGATTGACAACGATTTAAATCTCATTGAAAAAACGTTTGGTTTCGATACGGCCATTTCGGAAGCCGTCAAGGCGATTCAATCAGCCCATGTCGAGGCCAAAGGCGCGCCCATGGGTATCGGTCTCGTCAAACTGATGGGTAGGCAATCCGGGCACATTGCCGTTGGCGCCGCTCTGGCTCAAAATGACGCCAATTTTGTTCTGATCCCGGAAGTGCCTTTTGATCTCGACGGAGAAAAGGGGTTTCTCAGGGCTCTGGAAAAACGGATGTTGAGAAGAAAACATTGTGTCATCCTGGTTGCGGAAGGAGCAGGCCAGGAACTGATGAGGCAAGTCGATACATCACCCGTGGAAACGGATGCTTCGGGGAATCTGCGGCTCCTGGATATCGGGTTCTTTCTCCGTTCAAAAGTTGAGGAGTACTTCAAGAAAATCGGGATGGAAATCAACCTGAAATACATTGATCCGAGCTACATGATTCGGAGCGTCCGAGCCAACGCCGGCGATAGTATTTACTGTGGTGCTCTCGGACTTTACGCGGTGCATGCGGCGATGGCCGGGAAAACAGGAATGCTCGTCGGATTGACCCGGGACGAATATGTGCATATTCCCATCCGGATGGTGACCTTCGGCAAGAAGGTCGATCCGGACAGTACCACCTGGCTGCGTGTTCTGGAATCAACCGGGCAGCCGAATATGAAAAATGAATTATAAAATGCTTGCAAATTCCTACGGGATGCTTTAGAAGGCGCCATACTGAATTCAACAGGAGTCAAATCATGTCAAGGGTATGTGAAATATGCGGAAAGAAACCGTCCGTAGGGAATAATGTCAGTCATGCGAACAACAAGACGAAGAAGGTCTGGTATCCCAACCTGCAAAAGTTGCGTTGCATCGACAAGAAGACCGGTTCCATCAGCAAACTCAAGGTGTGCACCCGCTGCCTACGTTCCGGCTTTGTCACCAAGGCCCTGTAATATACCGCAGTAGGGGGATTCCCGTATCGCCCGGACAACTCCGTGGAGATAGGGCGTGGGGTCGCCGATCAGGGACATGCCCTGATCCATCAGTTCCTCCATCCCCGCGCAGGCCGATTCATTCGCATCATCTGCACCGAATATCCTGACATAACGGGGGACCCGTTCGTCCCCTTTCGTAAACCGGATCATTTTCTCCAGCGTGTAAAAATCCATGGCGTGGTTCATGGCCTCCCTGATCACCGATTCTTCGACCCCGAACAGCCAAGACAGTGTTTTTGTGAATTCGGGCATATAATATCTATCCGTCTTTGCCATGGCATCCTGAAAAAGGTCGATCAGGCCGTTCCCGGCCGCTGTTTCCCGGAGATAAACGTCTATGCTGAGCTCAACGATCATATGAGAACGGTAGATGGCCTCCAGCCGATTCACGGCACAGCCGAACCTCGCGCAGTAATCCATAATCGGGTCAACCAGGGATTTACCCATGACATAAGTGTAGCCGGTGGCATCGGGATTGAACTCCGTGACCACCTCTTCGCAGATTCGCCCATGATGGGCAATATCGTCGGCCAGAAGATGGATCTGCACATAGTGCGCTTTCCTGAACTCCGGGGGGACTTTCATGAAACGGGGAATGCGGTGGGTCATGGAAGAATGGACGCTGCGATGTATCGGCAGGATATCGGGACAGACATTATAGACAAAAATATCCGGTGTCGTCACTTCCAGGCCGGCCAGGTCCAGAAGTTCCCTCAGGATCCAGGTATGCGTCAACATCAACATAGAACCCATCTCTTCGAGTTTACTTCTTGTAAGGGTTCAACAAGATATTATCGAAGGCAAATTTATTTTTCTTGCCGGCCCGGATTTTCAGGTACAGGGAACTTCTTCGATGGGAAAAGTACTTTGCAAGTCCCTCAGCAAAAAATCAAAATCCTCCTGTTGATCCGCGATAATCGAAATCTGAAGGCGAGCCGGTTTCGGATCGATGGTCGTCACGACGGCCATTCCTTCGTAGCCCTCGATAATAAACTGAATGGCGGCGATATCCCTGCGATCAACCCGGTAATACCTTACAATCATCGTCGCATTTTTCATGCATGATGCCTTCAGTTGCTTCAATCAGTAAAGAAGTAGCACCCTGAAATGTTTCCTGCAAGACAAAAAGCGGCCGGGGAGCCCGGCCGCTTTTCGCATCAACTTTGTTGGTTCCCTTGGTTCTCGGGTCAGCTCAACGTCTGTTCCCATGGATATTATCGACATAACGGTTGTGGGCATGTCCCCTATTTTTGAGGGGAAGCTGCTTTTTTCCGGACCCATGGTGGCCATGCTTGTGACCAGAACTGTACGCATGCCAACGGGAATAAACGGGTTTCGCTTTGACGAAAACCGGAGAAGGCGGATGGTACACACGCGGTGAATCGAATGTCACAACGGGAACCGGCAAACCCAAAAAGAATCCTATCGATATGTCGGCGGCCAAGGTTGGTTTCGGCAGCATCACGACCGCTGCCCCAAGCATCAACGTTACAAAGATTGTCCTGAGAGTTTTCATCATATCCTTACCTCCTTGTCTTGTTTGAATGACGTTCTTTTGTTGTGTTTTATATGTCTCGATCATTTCAATTCCCATGCCAACGATTGGTAATTTGCCTTATGATGAGTATTTTCGGGAAGATAGCTCTTGCCGGTTCAGTGAATCGGCATTGTGGCGCAAAATGACTGCATAGAATGTTCGCATTTATGGCCGATCCGCCGTATGAATAGTATCCAGGCCCTTAAGAAACAGGGCCGTTGTCGCCGCCACGCTGACCGGACCGTCCATTTTCAAAGGGGTGAGCCGATATGACACCCAGATTTCCACTATTGCCGCCGTCCGCCATTTTCATGAGAAGGTGGGCAGCATTATGTTTGTCGGTGGTGAGAATTTCGGCCTTATCACATTCAATGACGAAGGTGACTACGAACGCTATCGGTCAAACACCTCCTGCGCCGCCGGAACGGGCGGTTTCATTGAGGAACAGGCCGTGAAACGCGGTGTTTCTCTTTCGGGATACGCAGACCGCGCTCTGGTCGCCGTTCTGGAACACCGGTTGAAGAAACCTGTTTTTGTCTCCAGATTTTGTCACCTGACGGGTGCCCTTGGGAGCGCCCTGATCCTGGCGGAGAACGGGCTCCAACGCTCCGGTTTTCGAGGCCTTGCCCTCTGTCGGGAAGAGATGCCTGTTGAAAATGAGGTATGTGAGATTTGCCATAATCACTGCAAGATTTGTAAGGTAATTGTGCAGGGGGAAACGGTGGTGTTCGGGTTTTTGTGTGGGCGGGATTATGAGACCAAGGGTATGTCGGTCCGGCCCGGAGAAAATACGATCTTCTGGATGTGCGCCGGCAGGTGTTTCGGTCCGTAGAGAGATCCGGCCCTACATCAAATTTCCTCGTAAGGAATCGAGGGAAGTGTTGGCGTAGGGGCGGATGTCAGGGGAAACAAAAGGAAAGGTATGGAGTTGGAAACCTGGAGATCGTGAGAGGGTTGTGCTTGTTCCCCGGGAGAAGGGACTTATAAATACCTTGACAAGGAACGAGCCATTCCGTAACGTAACTCCCCTGAGTAACCGGGAAAAACAGGACAGGGCATGTACGCACGCAAAATCGTTATCCGTTATAGTGCCGATATCGTAGAAGAGCCGATTATTTATGAGCTGGTCAAAAAACACGATCTCGTCTTCAATATTCTGAAGGCGCGTATTTTTCCGCGTCGCGAAGGTGTCATTGTCCTTGAACTGACGGGAACAAAGGAAAACTTTGATTCCGGCATCCGCTTTCTCAAGGAAAAAGGCCTCAAGGTTGAATCCCTGTCCAAAAGCGTCAGCCAAAATCTGGACCGCTGTGTTCACTGCGGAGCTTGTACCGCATTCTGCCCAACCGGGGCCCTCTATTTCGACCGGGAAACCTGGCAGGTTCATTTCGATCCCGAGCGGTGTAACGGTTGCGAACTCTGTGTAACCGCATGTTCGGCACGCGCCATGGAGATCAATCTGTTTTAGCCTGTTAAGGCTTTGTGCCCTTTCCCGGTTCCGGGTGCCATATTTTATCGACTTCTTCTATTTTCTGCTTCCCCTTTTCGATATATTCCTTGCCCATTTTGTAGCCCGTTATGCCTTTTTCTACGGATTCAATGGTTTTCTGCTCCGCTGTTTTCAGGGTTGATTGGATATTCTGTTTAGCCGTTTCCGGGTTCTTCCAGTAAAAGTATCCGTAGATACCAAGGAAGATGAGGAGAACAAGCAGGGCCATTTTGAAGAGTTTTTTAAAGAGAAACCAGGTAATAAAAAAGGCGCAGCAAACGGCTATCGCTACCGTGAGCTGGTGACTGGTTATGTAACGGATGAGTTCGTCCATGCTGTTAAACCTCCTGGAAAGATGATGGTTATAGACGAGCCATACAGGATAAACAATATCATACGGCGCTAATTTACAGAAAAACGCCAAGAAAATCCAGCCCTCCTTTCATCTTGACAAAGCAGGAGCCTATGAAATAGTTACGACGAAGGGACAGAAGAAAGATAATGAAATATTACGGTATATTAGATGAATACCAGTTCACTGTGGGCGTGAAAGAACCTGTAAAACCGGTCAATCGAGGGGGTATGAATTTAAAAAACGGTGCATGTTTTGCCACAGGGGCGTCAAGCCATGAAGGCTGATTTCGGGTGGGGGTACCGAAAGAAAGTGGCGATTACGACCCTGGGATGTAAGGTGAACCAGTACGAGTCATGCGCTCTGGCCGGTGAGTTTAGGAAGCGGGGCTACGAAGTCGTGCCTTTCGGTACGCCGGCCGACATTTATGTCATTAACACCTGTACGGTGACGGGCCGAAGCGATTATCAGTCCCGCCAGTTGATCCGGCGAGCCTTCCGCGCCAACCCTGGGGCAATCATTGTCGCGACGGGTTGTTACGCCCAGGTTGCTCCGGAGGAACTTGCGGTGATGCCGGAAGTATCCCTCATCGTGGGAAACGATGAAAAGCTGACCCTGCCGGAACGCATCGAAGCGATGGGTGACGGCAACGGGAAGGTTCAGGTCGGCGACATCTGGCATGTGAAACATATTAATTTCCGGTCGGTTTCGTTTTTCCCAGATCACACCCGGGCCTTTCTCAAAATCCAGGATGGATGCAACGCCTGTTGCAGCTACTGCATTGTGCCGACGGCCCGAGGCAGGAGTCGGAGTCTTCCTCGGGAAAGCGTGTTGACGGAGCTGCGACGTCTGGGGCAAAGCGGATATCAGGAGGTCGTTCTGACGGGGATTCATCTGGGGGCCTACGGTCAGGATTTGCCGGAGCCGATGGGGTTGCTCGATATGTTGAAGGCTGTAGAAAAGGAGCGACCCGTTTCCAGGATCCGTCTGAGTTCCCTGGAACCGGCCGAGATATCCGACGAATTGGTTGATTGGGTTGGGAGATCGAACGTAATCTGCCCGCATTTCCATGTTCCCCTGCAAAGTGGGGACGATGATGTGCTGCAATCCATGCGACGCGCCTATGATCGCGCCTTTTTTCACGCCTTGATTGAAAAAATTAGGGCGAAGGTGCCTCGGGCAGCCATTGGCGTCGATGTCATGACAGGGTTCCCGGGCGAGGATGAGGCGGCCTTCCAGAATACCTTTGATTTGATCGCGTCCCTGCCTTTAACCTATCTCCATGTTTTCCCCTATTCGCGAAGGCACGGGACGGCGGCGGCGGTCATGGAGGGACAGGTGGAGGAGAAGGCCAAGAGGGGGCGGGCGGAGGCGTTGAGACTTCTGGGAGCCGGGAAAAAGGAAGAATTCGCCCGCTCGTTTGTCGGCGCCGAACTACCCGTTCTGATCGAAGGTTACGGCGGCAGAGATAAAAAAAACATGAGGGGATGGACGGACAATTACCTGGCCGTGATTTTTGAACAGGGGAACCCCGATTGGATCAACCAGATTGTCCCTACCCGGATTTTGGACGAAGAAAGGGGACAACTCAGGGGGAGGGTCAATCATGCCTGAGAAACGGGATCGTATTTTGCGGCGGTTGGAGGCAAAACTTGGTTATCGGTTCAGGAACAGGGCTCTCCTGGACCAGGCTCTGACCCACCGTTCCTTTGTCCATGAGAACCCGGATTCGACATTGGAAGACAATGAGCGGATGGAGTTTTTAGGCGATGCCATTTTGGGGTTCTGCGTCAGCGATATGCTGCTTAGAACTCATGAACATTTCACGGAGGGCCAGCTTTCAAAGGCTCGGGCGTCCCTGGTAAAAGAGGGCTCCCTCAGTATCGTTGCCGGCATGATTGGCCTGGGTGATTATGTTCGTCTGGGCAAGGGCGAAGAAGCTTCGGGGGGGAAAACCAGGGTCTCCACCCTTGCGGATACACTGGAGGCTGTGGTGGCCGCTATTTATATGGATGGCGGACTCAGGGAATTGACCGGGTGGTTTCATACTTTTTTTGTTCCTCTCCTGGAACGTAACCCGGAGAAGTTCCGCTACGCAGATTACAAAACGGCGCTCCAGCAGGTCGCACAGAAAAAATTTCGCGATATTCCAGCTTACACCCTCATCGGCTCATCCGGCCCTGATCATCGGAAGCTTTTTGAAGTCCGGCTTGTCACCGGAAACATCGTTACGCAGGGCACCGGGAGGACCAAAAAGGAAGCGGAGCAGGGGGCGGCGCGCCAGGCCCTGGCGCTGATCGAAGACGATGGCGGGGAAAAGCCGAAATGACGGCGATGTGAAGGAGACAAGCCAAAATAAACAGACGAAACGAAAAGGAGCAATGAATGGGTGAGCCAGGCAACAAGATCATTTTTTCCATGATTCAGGTGAGCAAATTTTACGACAAAAGACCGGTGATCCAGGATATTTCCCTGTCGTATTTCTACGGCGCAAAAATCGGCGTTTTGGGCCTGAACGGCTCGGGAAAAAGTTCGCTCCTGCGGATCATGGCCGGGGTGGACAAGGAGTTCAACGGCCAGCTCATCTTCAGCCCGGGTTACTCTGTCGGTTTGCTCGAACAGGAACCACATCTGGACGACACCAAGACGGTGCGGGGCATCGTTGAGGAGGCCGTTGCGGAAACAGTCGAACTGGTGAACGAATATAACCGGATCAACGAGCGGTTCGCCGAACCCATGTCTGATGAAGAAATGGACCGACTTATCGCCCGCCAGGGGGAAGTGCAGGAAAAACTGGATGCCCTGGATGCCTGGGACTTGGACGAGCGTCTGGAGATGGCCATGGATGCCCTGCGCTGCCCGGAGGGAGACACGCCGGTTGAGATCCTCTCCGGCGGCGAACGGCGTCGCGTCGCCCTGTGCCGGCTCCTTCTGCAGAAACCGGATATCCTGCTGCTGGACGAGCCGACAAACCACCTGGACGCGGAAACCGTGGCCTGGCTGGAGCATCATCTGCAGCGATACGAGGGAACGGTCATTGCCGTGACCCACGACCGCTATTTCCTGGACAACGTCGCCGGCTGGATTCTGGAACTGGACCGCGGCCGGGGCATCCCGTGGAAGGGGAACTACTCTTCATGGCTGCAGCAGAAGCAGGAACGTCTGCGACAGGAGGAAAAAGCCGAAACCCAGCGCCAGAAAACCCTGCAGCGGGAACTCGAATGGATCAGCATGTCCCCCAAGGCGCGGCAGACGAAATCCAAGGCCCGGATCAGCGCCTACGAGGAACTCCTTGCTCAGCAGGGCGAGGCCCGCTCCGAGGAACTGGAAATCTATATTCCCCCGGGGCCTCGCTTGGGTAGGGTCGTTGTGGAAGCCGAGGATGTATCAAAGGGTTACGGGGACCGTCTCCTCTTCGAGAGGATGAATTTTCTGCTTCCGCCGGGCGGAATTGTCGGGATCATCGGCCCGAACGGCGCCGGAAAGACGACTCTGTTCCGGATGATCACGGGACAGGAAACACCGGATGCCGGTCAGATCCGCGTCGGCGAGACGGTCAAACTGGCCTACGTGGACCAGAGCCGGGCCAGTCTCGACCCGGAAAAGTCGATCTGGGAGGTTATTTCCGGCGGCCGGGATACGCTGCAGTTGGGGGATGTATCGGTTAAGTCGAGGGCTTACGTGGCCAGGTTTAACTTTTCCGGGGCGGACCAGCAGAAAAAGGTGGCCAACCTCTCCGGTGGGGAACGGAACCGGGTGCACCTGGCCTGTATGCTGAAGGAAGGGGCCAACGTCCTCCTCCTGGATGAACCCACAAACGACCTCGATGTGAATACCCTGCGTGCCCTGGAGGAGGCCCTGGAGAATTTCGCCGGTTGCGCCGTCGTGATCAGCCATGACCGGTGGTTCCTGGATCGTGTGGCCACCCACATCCTGGCCTTTGAGGGTGACAGCAGCGTCGTCTGGTTCGAGGGCGGTTATTCCGATTACGAGGCGGACCGGAAAATGAGGCTGGGCGCGGCAAGCGACCGTCCCCGCCGGATCAAGTACCGCCAGTTGACCCGGGCGTGATACGGGGGTGTCAGGTTGTGATGCGGAGCAGGAACCCCTTAAGGGAATGCCCTTCAGGGCGGGCCAGCTATTCCGGTATGATTGTAAGAAACGATTGAACGAAGAGGGGACAAACACGAAATCAGCGGGGGACATCCATGTCGAATCTCTTTTCTCCTTGGGCAACGGACCCGGTCCGGGGGGTTTTCCTGCGTCGGCTCAACCGCTTCGTCGTTGAATGCGACTTGAACGGTCGGCCCGTCTCGGCCCATCTGGCCAATCCGGGTCGTCTGTGGGAGTTGCTTCTGCCGGGGGCCACAGTTTTCCTTATTCGACGGGGAAGCGTGACGGCGGGCGGCCTCATGTACAGCGCCGTAGCCGTGGAACGGGACGGCGTTCCGATACTGCTGCACACCCAGATGGCCAATCGGGTTGCTCGACATCTTCTTGAGTCAAATCGGGTTCCCGGGCTCGAGGATACGAAGATTGTCAAGGCGGAGGCGACGGTCGGACATAGCCGGTTCGATTTCCACCTTCTGCAACGGGGATGTGACATTCTTTGCGAAGTCAAGTCCTGCACCCTCTTCGGTAAATCGTTCGCCATGTTTCCCGACGCCGTGACGGAACGGGGGAGGCGTCATCTGATGGAACTGGCGGAACTGGCGGACCGGGGCTTCCACTGTGTCGTCATTTACCTTATCCACTGGTCCGGCGCCCGTTACTTTCTCCCGGATTTTCACACGGACCCTGATTTTTCTCGGATTTTCCGTGAGGTGCGCCACAGGGTCCGTTTCTGTCCCCTGTCCGTCGGTTGGTCTTCGTCGCTTCACCTGCTTGATCCGGTAAGGGAGGTGGATATCCCTTGGTCCGTTCTGGAACGGGAAGACTGTAACCGGGGAAGCTACCTGTTGATCCTCAATCTGGCTTCAGATCGTTCGATTGATGTCGGGAGGCTGGGGTCAATATTTTTCCCGGCAGGTTATTATATTTACGTCGGATCGGCTCAAAAAAACTTGTCTCAGCGTGTGAACCGCCATCTGCGCCGTAAAAAGAAGCCCTTCTGGCACATCGATTACTTGAGAAATCATGCTGACAGCTGTGTTGCCGTGCCCATTCGATCCAGTGAAAACCTGGAACATGAATTGGCAGGGGCTTTGGGTAAAATCTGTGGGCGGCAGATCCCGGATTTCGGTTCGTCGGATTGCCGCTGCCCAACCCATCTTTTCAGCTTGCCGTGTCACCCGTTGCGGTATCGGCCGTTCATCGCCCTTTTACAAACTTACCGGATGGATCGCCTGGAGGATCTGGTAGAGGTGAGTCGATGATCAATCTGGAATGTAAGAAAACTTTTTCGTCTGGGCCATCCGGAAAAAAAGGGGCCATGTGAAACACGACCCCCTTTGTTTGTATGTGATTTGCACGACAGTAATTGGCAAGGGATGAAACCGCTACATCATCATTGGTCCCCGGAAGACGATGCCCCGGACGATTCCATTCATGATTACCTGAATGATGATGGCAACCAGAAGGGTGGTAACGAAGAAGCCGAGGTGTTTTTCGGCAGGTGCATCCGTCAACTGCTTGATGCCCAGGTAAAGGAGATAAAGACCGTAGAGCCCGGCGATCAGGGTGATCACCCCCAGAGCCGGAACAATCAGGAAAACGCCGCTGATCCAGAAAGGGGTCATGGAGAAAACCGCGATTTTGAAGGCAGCCCCCATATCCCGTGTAGCGCCAAAATTTTGCGAGAGACGATCAATGATTATGGCCAGCAGGTATACGCCGACCAGGCTCAGAACATAGCTCAGCAGGCAATAAACCAGACCATACTGGAGGGGCAAACGGAACGTGCCCAGGCCAAAGGAAAACCCGATGACGCTGAATCCAATAAAACCGCCCAAAGCCGGGATGGCCGCCAGGATCATGGCATATTGCTTGAAAAGATCCGCCGTCGTGCAGGTTTCGCCTTTGATCACCTCCCACTCCGAAGCCGGGGACAAAATGATGTTTTTGACTCTCTCGACCAGATTCATACGCACCTCCTTCATTCATTTTTTAAGGACCAGTTCACAACCCAAAAAATAAATTCCCCTTCCAACCTTTATTGATGTGGTCGGCTCTTTTTCCGGCCGGATTGCATGGACGGCCATGGTCGGGTTTTCAGACGACGCTGCACTATTTTATAGAGACCGGGTCACCTTTCGGTGCCATTTGGTTTTTTCGGAAGGTGTCAATGATTCTTTTGAGGGAAGTCTGTTCGTCATCGTAGGTAATGATAATCAGATTGTCGACTCCGTCCTCGAAATGACGGATCCCCTGCATATTTTCCAGAACAACCCGTGCCCTGGCGTGACCTCCTCACGAATCGTAGCCGGGAATAGCCAGCTGGACAACGCGTTCTTCCGCATACAGGGGTATGGCGAAGAGGTTTGTCAGCATGAACATGAAGGCGACGAGTAAGGCATGGGGAAAGAACCGGACATTCATATTTTGTATTTCCTTCTTTGAATTCGGTACGGTCAGCAATGTAGCGGTCTTTTAGGTAAAAATCCAGAGATATTTGATTAAACTAACGGTTTTCCCGTGACCTGTCGTGAAATGAATGATCCCGTCTTGACAGGGGATCGGCATTCAATATAGAACGAGGTCATCGATGTTCAAAAAAACGAGGACAGCAGTGTTTGTTCGACATATGGATGGCATTTCACGGATGATCCCCCGGATGCCGCATTCCTGAAAGGCAAACTGGAAACGGCATGGCACTTATCACGACCGCTCCGTTTATTCTCGCTTCGGCGTCCCCAAGACGAATTGAGTTGCTGAGCACCCTGGGATTGGCTTTTACGGCGATGCCCAGTGGCGCCGATGAAAGCTGCCGGGTCGGCGAAAGCCCGACTGACCATGTGCGAAGGGTTGCCTGTATGAAGGCCAGGGCTTTGGCCATGCGCCATCCGGATGCGTGGATTCTGGGAGCTGATACCATTGTGGCCGTCGACGGCGAGGTATTGGGCAAGCCAAAAAATGCAGCAGACGCGCGACGGATGCTGCGGCTTTTGAGTGGCCGGACGCACCGCGTTTACACCGGCTTTGCCGTCATCAGAAAATCGGTTTCCCTGATGCGCCGAAAAACAGTTCGTTCAACGGTTCTTTTCAGCTCGGTTGGAGAAGACGAGGTTGAGTGGTATATCCGAACGGGTGAACCTTACGGCAAGGCGGGGGGATATGCCATACAGGGCAAGGGGGGGGTGTTCGTTCGACGAATTTCCGGCTCCTATTCCAACGTGATCGGTCTGCCGATCAATGAGGTTTTTGAAATCCTCAAAAAAATCGGAGCCATTCATTTCGATGAGGGTTGTGGTGAACAGGTCGGTTGAAAAAAATGTTGTCTGCATTCGCGAGGAAATTGCGGAAGCGGCATTCCGTAGTGGACGTGACCCTTCCGAGGTGCGTCTGATGGCGGTTACGAAAACGGTTGATGACGAACGGATCCTGGAGGCCGTTGCGGCCGGGGTTCATCTCATCGGTGAAAATTACGTACAGGAGGCCCGGAGAAAGGTTCCGATTTTACCTGAGGATCTCGAATGGCACATGATCGGACACCTCCAGACAAATAAATCCAGGCATGCCGTTCGCCTCTTCCATATGATCCAGTCCGTTGACCGTATGGAACTGGCTAGAGAATTGAATAAACGCTGTGTGGCTGCGAACGTGGTTATGCCGGTTCTGGTGGAAGTGAACACGGGAGGTGAGGAAAGCAAGAGCGGGATCAGACCGGAGGAAGCGGTTCGTTTTGTCGAAACGGTTGCAACATGCGGAAATCTCTCCATTCGGGGGCTTATGACCATGCCTCCCTGGTTTGCGGAAGCCGAGGAGGCCCGTCCATATTTCAGGGCTCTGCGGGAAATGCGTGACAGGATTACGGAGCGGCATGTTCCCGGCGTTCATATGACGGAACTCTCCATGGGGATGTCCAATGATTTTGTCGTTGCCGTGGAGGAAGGGGCAACGATTGTTCGGCTTGGGCGGGCCATCTTTGGTGAGCGCCCGCCAAAACACGTTTAATGGAGATTGCATGAGGCTTCTGAAGTTCACCCTGAATGATGATGCAATCGAGATCGGGGTTCAAGACGGTGAGACACTCCTCGAAGTGCTGCGGCACCGTTTGGGCATGACGGGGACTAAGCAGGGCTGTGACCAGGGCGAGTGCGGCAGTTGCACGGTTCTTCTGGATGGGCAACCCGTTTTATCCTGTCTCACTTTGGCAGTTCGCGTGGATAAACGCCAGGTGACGACCATTGAAGGCCTTGCGGTGGGCGGTAATCTGCACCCTGTTCAGGGGGCCTTTCAAGAGGCTGGGGCGATTCAGTGCGGTTTCTGCACTCCGGGGATGGTTTTGACGGCCAAAGCGCTGCTGGATCGGCGGCAGGATCCTCAACGGGAGGAGATCAAGGCGGCTCTTGCGGGGAATCTCTGTCGTTGCACCGGGTACAAAAAAATCGTGGAAGCGGTTGAGCTGGCGGCAACGCGGCTGGGGAAACACGATGGCCGGGGATAACGTCTACCACTGCATCGGCCGGGGCAGGCCGCGGACCGACAGCCTGGCCAAGGTGACCGGAGCGGCGCAGTTTACAGCCGATATTCCGGTGCACCGTTGTCTGGTGGGAAAAATTCTCCGATCCCCTCATGCCCATGCCCGGATCCTCTCCATCGATACGCAAAGGGCGAAGGCCCTTCCGGGAGTCAAGGCGGTGGTCACCGGCGTGGATGCTCCGGTCAAATACGGTATTTTGCCGGTTTCCCAGGATGAATATCCCCTGGCGGTGGAAAAGGTGAGGTTTGTCGGTGATGAGGTTGCCGCGGTGGCCGCCGTCGATGAGGCAACGGCCCTGCGGGCCCTTGAACTCATTGAGGTGACCTATGAAGTGCTCCCCGTTATTCTCGATCCCCATGAGGCTCTTGTTCGGGAGGATGTAAAAATTCACGAACGGGCCGTGGAAGCCAATATTGAACGGCGGGTGCATCTGGTTTTCGGTGATCTGGAACAGGCCTTTGCCGAAGCGGATTATATCCGGGAGGATCGCTTCTTCAAAGAGGCCGCGAGTCATGCCTTTCTTGAACCTCACAGCGCCCTGGCGCAGTATCAGGACGGCAAACTCACCCTCTGGAGTTCAACCCAGGTGCCCCATTATGTCCATCGTTCCCTATCCAGCGTTCTCCGTATCCCCATGGAGAAAATCCGGGTGATCAAGCCTGCCCTGGGCGGCGGATTCGGGGGAAAAGGCGAGCCCCTGCCGCTGGAATTCGCAGCATCGCTTCTGGCCATGAAAACGGGTCGACCCGTCCGGGTCATCCACAGCAGAGAAGAGGTGTTTCTCACCCATCGGGGACGTCATCCCATGGAAATGACTCTAAAAACCGGGGTGAAACAGGATGGGACGATCACGGCGGTTCAATTCAGCAGTCTGTTGGACGGCGGGGCCTACGGTTCCTACGGCGTTGTGACCATGATCTATTCCGGGCAATTGCTGACAGCGCCTTATCGGGTTCCCGCTTACGCCTTTGACAGCGTGCGTGTATTCACGAACAAACCGCCTTGCGGTGCCCAACGCGGCCATGGTGGCGTACAGCCGCGTTTCGCCTTTGAAGTGCATTTGGACCGGATTGCCGCCGATCTGGGAATCGATCCCCTGGAAATACGCCGACGGAATGCCATAGAGGCGGATACGGTCACGGTGAATGAACTGCGCATTACGTCCTGCGCATTCAAGACGTGCCTGGACCGGGTTGCGGAGACAGTGGATTGGAAGAACAAGCATGGCAAGCTGCCCTACGGAAAAGGTGTAGGCCTGGCCGGGGGATTTTATGTGACAGGGGCGGCCTATCCCATCTACGCCAATCCCATGCCTCATTCCCAGGTACAAATAAGGGTGGATCGTAACGGGGGGGTGACCGTTTTTTCCGGTGCTTCCGACATCGGCCAGGGTTCAGATACGCTGCTGGTCATGATTACCGCGGAAACGCTCGGCATTCCGGAGACGTCGGTTCGCGTCGTTTCCGCCGACACGGAAATAACGCCGGTTGACCTCGGTTCCTATTCCAGCCGGGTGACCTTTATGGCTGGGAACGCCTGTCATCAAGCCGCTCTGGAGATCCGTGACCGTCTGCTTGCCGTCTGCGCGAAAGAACTGGAACGAAACCAGAAAGATCTGAGGTTCAGGGAAGGGCACCTATTCGCAAAGGAAGCTCGGGAGCCCCTGATGACTTTTGCCGAAGCGTCCGTTCTGGGGGAGGCCTCCGGAGTCGCCTTGTGCGCTTTGGGGAGTTATCGTCCACCGGAATTGGCCGGTTCCTACAAGCTTGGAGGCGTGGGGCCGTCTCCGGCCTATTCCTTCGGCGCCCAGGCGGCGGAGGTGGAGGTAGACACGGAAACCGGAGAAATCCGGGTCGTGAAAATCCACTGCGCCCATGACTTGGGGTTTGCCCTCAACCCCCTGGCTGCATCCGGTCAGGCTGAAGGGGCCGTCGTCATGGGATTCGGTGAGGCGGTGCTGGAGCATCACGGTTTTTCCCCGGGAGGCCGTCACAATGGCCCCACCTTTTTGGATTACAAAATTCCAACCTGTCTCGATGTGCCCGATGTGGACGTTACACTCGTTGAGAGTATCGATCCGGCAGGGCCCTACGGGGCGAAGGAAATCGGCGAAGGAAGCCTTCATCCAAGCCTTCCCGCCATTGTGAACGCTCTGTACGATGCGGTCGGTTGCTGGTTTCACGATCTGCCCCTGACGGCGGAGCGGGTTCTGGCGGCTCTTGATCACAAGGAGACTCCTTCATGACCCTCCCCGAACTGGATGTTCTGAAGCCAGGGACGCTTGCCGACGCGCTGCGGTTACTGAGAGAAAATCCCGATGCACGGCCGATAGCAGGAGGGACCGATCTGCTGGTTCTGATGAAACAGCGATTGGTTAATCCGAAAACTCTCATTGATGTCAGCCGACTGTCCGAATTGCAGGATATCGCGGAGCAGGACGATAGTCTTCGCATCGGCGCCGCCGTTCTCTTGACCGAAATTACGGGTAACGACCGGATCAACAGGGATTACCCCGGCCTGGCGGAAGCGGCCCGGTTCGTGGCGAGTCCAAACCTCCGGAATATGGGCACGATCGGCGGTAACATCTGTTTGACGCCCCGATGTTCATACTTCAACCAATCCCAATTTTGGCGCGACTCTCTTGGTCGCTGTCTGAAAACCGGCGGCGACGTATGTTTTGCGGTTCCCGGGGCCAGGCGCTGCTATGCCTCTTTCTGTGCAGATTGTCCCCCCGTACTGATCGCCCTGGGTGCGACTGTCACAATTGTCCGGTGGAAAAAGGGAGGTGTGACGGAACGTCGGGGTTCACTTGAGAGTATCTAGCGGGACGACGGTGTAAAGCCCTTATCTCAGTGGCGGGACGAATTGGTGACGGCGGTGCATCTGCCCTTGAAGGGAAAAGGATATCGTTCAGCCTATTTGAAATACCGACGCCGGGCTTCCATCGACTTTCCCCTGGCCGGTGTTGCCGTGGCCTTTGGCCTGGAAGAGGGGAAGTTCAAGAATATCCGCATCGTGCTGAACGCACTGGCCTCTTCACCGATTCTGGCAGGGGAGAGCATGGCCCGTTTGGAGGGAGAGCCATACAATGAACGTGTCGTGGAAGATGCGATGACCTGTCTGGCCCGGGGAGCGCATCCGGTTCGCAATCAGGCGGGGTCCCCGGAGCATCGTCGTCGAATGGCTGGAATTCTCTTCCGGAGGGCGGTGGGAAGACTCATCAATGTGTAGGAATAAAAAGGGGTGCATGGGACTCACTGGCTTCGACAGGGTCGGGAAATGCATCCGATGATTTAGGTCGGACCCTGTTTCCGGTAAGCAGACTGGAAAAGCTTCCAGAGAGAGCAGGGTCTGTTTCGCCTGTGGTGGAAACGTCCGGGCAAGGCGATGGTCAGGCTAAAGCAGGTGATCTGGAACACGGACCGCGACAACCTCGCCTTTGACACAGGTTTCTCCTTTTGCCCGCAGAACGATATCGACCACAACACGGCGGCCCCGTATGTCCCGAACCTTGCCGCGAAGCTCCAGTGTGGTGTCGATTGGCGTCGGTTTCAGGTAATCCACGTGCAGGGATGCCGTGACAAATCTCAAATGCGGTGCCGTTCCCATGTCTCGGCCAGCCGCACGGTATGCGGCGGCGGCGGCCGTTCCGGTGCCATGACAGTCAATGACTGATGCCAGAATGCCACCGTAGACGTAGCCGGCCATTGCTGTGTGATAGGAATGGGGGGTGAACCGGCAAACGGATTCATCTCCGTCCCAGTAACTCTTTATTTTCAATCCCATATCATTAAGACGGCCACAACCGAAACAGATACTGTGCGCGTCTTCGTAATAATTCTGAAAAGCCTTGTCATTCATGTCATCTCCATTGCTTTATAAAACCGTCTTCAGTATGTAATCCAGCACTTCGTTCAGGTTTGAAAATAGCCTGAAGCCGTGGTTCGCACAGACCTGATTCCACGGGCATAATAACCCCGTTGCCGGGATACCACTGGTTAAAGCCGTCTTCAGAGTGGGCGGCGCGTCATCCACGATGACATCCGCCCTGGAGAAAAGCACGGTTTTGTCCAGAGAGAGATGGAGTTCATCGTAGGGCAGTCTGTGCTTTTCAAGCCATTGTTCGGTTGGTGGCCTTGTCGAGGGTACACGATGGCTGGCTAGGGTAAGGTGGTATCCATTTGCCTTGAGAGCGGAGAGAAAATCCCGGGCCTCGGGATAGGGCTGATACAAATCATTTTCTTGGCCATGATGAATTGTATTGATTGCGGTAAAGAAATCTTCCTGAGAACAGTATGTTTCCCATATGTCGAAATTGAACCATTGATCTGGCGAGGGAAAACGGGTGTTTATTTTTTTGAGTTCAGAATACAGGGCGTCACTGAAAGGCCAGAGGGTGTTATCGATGTCGATGATTGCTGTCCGGGTCAAGATAATACGGTCTCCTTGAAGATTTGCAGGGGTTTTAAATTACTGATTCTTCCCTTATACAGGTGTCGCGATTGCGGGGGCGTGTCGGAAAGAGGAGGATCATCAAGGGGAAGGATCATCGCATGGTGTGATTTGAAAAGCGATCTCAAACTTTAACGCAGGCCCCGCCAATGTACGATAAAAAAACCTCTGGAAACGTTACCGGTCATAACGCCAGGGGATATTCTTGAATTCCAGATAGTTACGCAGTGCCTGACGGAGTGTTTCCACTGTATGTTCGGCACAGTGAAGGCTTTCCTCCGGTAGTCCTCCCAGAACGTTAAGGATATCCCGCCCGGTGATCACCATGGCTTCGCCGACCGTTTTCCCCATAGCCATTTCAGCGCCGGAGTTGCCTGCGGCAATGGCATTGATGCATCCGTTGGTTTGGAAGCGGACATCGCTGATCCGATCGTCTTTTACCATGAAAGAAAATGCCATCTGGTCGCCACAGTCCCGTTTCACGCAGGCGTACCCGTCCGGTCGGTCGATTGTGCCCATTCGGGTGGGTTCGAGCCAACAGCGGATCACTTCATCCGAATACTTCCCCCGCATCTCCTCCGTCAGGGCGTTTCGGACCGCGTGGATCAAATCATTCGTTTTTGCATTATTCATAAGCAGGTACCCTCAGGTAATGGAAATTTTTAAGGTTCCGCCGCGTCCGAGGATGTCATGCAGGTGCAGGTATCCAAGGATTGTCCGATGTTCATCAATTACGACTAGGGCAGTGATTTCGATCCGCTGCATAAATTCGATTGTCTCCGCAACGGATGCGTCTTCCGCCATGGTTTTTGGATTGGGACTCATATAACGATCAACAGTTACGGCCGAAAAATCACGACCCTGACGGACGAGACGCCGAACGTCGCCGTCCGTCAGGATTCCCAGGAGACGGTTTTTATCGTCCGCAATCAGGACGAACCCCTTGTTTTTGTTGTCCATGACTTCGATGGCATGCAAAAGGGGTGTTCCCGTGAGTACACGGGGAATTTCCTCTCCCCTGATCATGATGTCACGCACCTTTGCCCGTAAACGCGCACCCAGATTCCCTCCGGGGTGAAATCGAAAAAAGTCTTTTTCCCTGAAGTTGCGTTTTCCGATAAGGGCGATGGCCAAGGCATCTCCCATGGCCAGCGAAGCGGTGGAACTGGAAGTCGGCGCAAGATTGAAGGGGCAGGCCTCCCGCTTGACGCCCACGTCAATAACGACGTCACTGAAGCGGCCCAAGGTCGAGTTGGCCTGTCCCGTGAGGGCGACCAGGGGAACGCCGATGCGCCGGATGCTTTCAACGACGGGATTCAGCTCACTGGTTTCGCCGCTGTTGGAAATAGCAATCATGACGTCGTCTTTCGTAACGATGCCGAGATCACCGTGCATACCCTCCACCGGGTGAAGAAAAATGGCGGGTGTCCCTGTACTCGTCATGGTCGCCACGATTTTCTTGCCGATCAGTCCCGATTTCCCGATGCCGGTGACAATTACCCGGCCTGTAGAGCGGAAAATAAGGTCTACTGCTTTGGCGAAGTTCCGGTCAAGCTTTGGGATGAGTTGGGTGATGCTCTCCGCTTCGATCCGTAATACTTCGCGGGCCCGCAAGACGGAATCTTCTTCATCGATACAGTGGTCAGACATGCCTATCAACAGGTCCTCATTTAATTTTTTGTATGGCTTCGTTGGTGATTACGACCCATATCCGGTGCACGCTACCAAAAAATACAGGACAACTCAAGCGGGTTTTATGAAAAAAGTTTTGACAGACCTATGAATTTTTTATAAACAGAAATCAGTTTTTTACTGTTGCCCCAAAACACATTTGATGTGTGCCCCATGACAGAATGGCAGAACTTCCGAATACCCAAAAGGAGGGACTTCATGAAGCGTCGATGGGCTTTCATATGGATGGGCCTTTTGGTCCTGCTGCTCGTTGTTGGAATTCAGACGCAAGCCTTTTCCGCCCAGATCCACCAGGTGAAAAAGGGCGATACGTTAATCAAGATAGCAAAAAAATACGGCGTATCTGTTGAATCCATAAAAAAAGCCAATCATCTCCAGACGACCAATCTGCAAATCAAGCAGAGGCTCGTCATTCCCAGTTCCAAAGCGAAGAGCGGGGAAGAAGAAAAATTGGTCGCTTCTACGGCCGGAAAGAACAAGACTCCCGAATATTATACGGTCAGAAAGGGAGACACCCTCTACGGCATCGCAAAAAAAACAGGCGTATCCGTTACCAGTCTGAAAGCGATGAATCAGCTTAAGGGAACGTCGCTAAGAATAGGACGCCGATTGGTTATTGCCCGGCCGGTGACAGGAGAACAGAGGACGCCGAGGCAGAACTTGCGTGCAGCAACGGATTCGGCTTCTCAGGATATCGAGAGCCTGGAAGAAGATCTGTCATTTATAACGGAACAGGAATGGGAGGAAATCGAGCGTGAACAGGGTGAAAGTGGAGAATTCCTCGGCAAATGGAGAAGCCTGAAGGAGAGACAGCTTCTGGTTAAAGTGGCCTTGGGTTTCATCGGTGCGCCATATCGAAGCGGTGGAGACACCGTTCGGGGACTGGATTCATCCGCATTCGTTCAGAAAATTTATGAAATCTTCGATGTTGCGCTGCCAAGAACGGCGTTGGAACAGGCGCGGGTGGGAAAACGGGTGGACAGGGAGGACCTGCAGGAAGGGGACCTGGTTTTTTTCCACGATAATCACACGGCGGGTTATGTCGGAATCTACATCGGTGGCAACAAGTTCGTTCATGCATCACCGAGTGGAAACCGGGAGGTTCAAATCGGACACCTGAATGCGCCGAATGTGGGAAAATATTTTATCAGGGCAGTTCGAATCAAGGACCTTGACGACGTTTGAGAGCTCCGGACGTATTTTATCCAGGTTAAAAAAGGGACAGAATACTGTCCCTTTTTTTGTCGTCGAAACGTATGCTGCAGGGCCATATTGAATTCGCGGCATGGACTACCGAAGGAATCATTTTTCAAAATGAGGGCGATTTTTCTTTCCGATACACATCTCCGCAAGGATACAGAGGAGAATTACCGGTTTCTTCTGAAATTGTTTCGTGATCTTACAGAGGAGATTCAAAGGGCGGCGGCTTCGGGTGGACAGTCCCTTGATGCCCTGTATCTTATGGGCGATTTTTTTGATTTCTGGTTTTGTAAAGAGGATCGATATTATCCCGGTTTCGACAGGATTATCCAGTCTCTTAAGGAAATAAAAAAATTGGGCGTACAGATACACATATTTGAGGGGAATCACGATTTTTTCCTTGAGGATTTTTTTGCGAACCGTCTGGGCTTTTTTGTCTATCGTGATGACGCGTCAATCGATCTGGACGGACGGCGCTTCTATCTCGCCCACGGTGATCTGGTGGATCAGTCAAACCGCGGCTATTTGCTGTTACGCAAATTTCTGCGGAGTCGTTTCGTCTATACCCTGCAAAAGATACTGCCCTCCCGGCTGCTTTGGCGGATTGCGATGATTACGTCCGAAACCAGCAAGACCATGTGGGCGGAGAGCGGAAAACGCCTGAATGATAAAATGTGCCGATTTGCCCTTGACGTTTGTGCAGGGGGTTATGACGGGGTCATATTGGGACATAGCCATGAACCTCTGGTTTGGCGGTTTTCCATTTCGGGAGAAGAAAAGGTTCTGGTCACGCTTGGTGATTGGCTTACATACCGTTCATACCTGGATTATAGGGATGGGGAATTTCATTTGAAATACTATGAAAATGATAAAATCCTTGATCGAGAAGAGAATGTTTATTTTTCGTTTCGGGGACGGAAAATGCCGCAAAAAGTATAGACATCTGTTTTCGGTTATGTTAAGCAACACAATCTTTCTTCCGGAATTATAATTGAAGTATCGGGATCCCGATACCTTGTTTCTCCATGACACGAGCAATCTGACAGGTGGGATATACGCGCATGAAACAATTGATTAAAATAGAAAAAAACGGCGGGCAGTCGACGATAAAAGAGATGGAAAGAACAGGCCATATCTATGTGCCCAAGAAAATGTTTTTTACCAAAGGCGTTGGTAATCACAAAGAGGAGTTGCACTCTTTTGAGCTGGCTCTGCGTGACGCGGGAATAGAAAAATTTAATCTGGTTCAGGTGTCCAGCATTATGCCTCCCGGGTGCAAGGTTGTTTCAAGGACAGCCGGACTCAGGGAGATCGAACCCGGGTCTATTGTCTATTGTGTTATGAGCCGCTGCTGCAGCAATGAGCCCCGCCGTCTTTTGGCCGCCTCAATTGGTTGTGCCGTTCCGGCGGACAAGAAAACCTATGGCTATATCAGCGAGCATCATTCCTACGGTCAGACGGAACGCCAGGCGGGCGATTATGCGGAAGACCTTGCCGCGGCCATGCTCGCCTCCACCCTGGGTATTGACTTCAATATTGAAGAAAGCTGGGATGAGAAAAAAGAAATTTTCAAAATCAGCGGCAAAATCGTCGGAACACGTAACATCACGCAGTCCAGCATCGTCAAACATAACGGATACACAACGGTTTTAGCTGCCGCCGTCTTTGTTTTTTAGAGTTTCTCTTGGGGGGATGACTGAAACCCCTTATATCGGCATCATAAATTGACAGAGTAACGTCGCGTCGGAGTATGCAGGAAACCATCACAAAACGGGGGGTGTGAGGTGTTTCTGTCGGGACTGAAGGCCTTTTTTTTAGTCTCTTCCTTGCTGGGATTTTTGATTCTGGTAAGTCTGGGGCTGATTTCTCTGTTTCTAGGCCGAAAAAATCCGACCAACTATTTCTTTGCGGGCGTATGTTTTCTCGGCGCCCTGTTCAACGGCAATTTTGTACTTGTCTCCCTCCTGGATTCACCCCGCATCGCCCTGCTTGTCTACCGTTTGGTCTATTGCCCGTTTGTATTTACATTGCCACTTTATATACGGTTTACTCACGCGTTTTTGGGAATAAACACCCGCAGGGTAGTCGAGAGGATTGCTTTCAGTGTCAGTGCGGTATTTATTGCATTCTTGCCGTTCGATCTATTCTTCAACGGCTTCTATGAGCATGGGTTCGGTCGCGTTGCCCGTGGGGGGCCCGTGTTCCTTCTGTTCGCCGTGGCGGCCATTGTATCGGTGCTGTACTGTCTGGCTACGCTTGTGTACAGTGGAAAACGAGCCGTCGATAACCAGAAGAAAAACCGGATCAAATATGTTACAGGCGGCCTGGGATTCGGTGCGCTCCTTCTCAGCTTCAATGTTTTTCCAGTGATGGGGTTTCAGGTTTATCCTTTCGGACACTTCAACTTCGTTCCGGCGATCATTTTGGCTTTTGGTGTCCTCAAATACGACCTTCTGGACATGGGGGTCCTGATCCGTCGTGGCACCACTTACTTTATCCTGACGGGGGTTCTGGTCGTCATCTACCTTGCCCTGCTTTATTTCATGAGTTACTTCCTCATGGTATCCGGCTATCGCAATTCAATGCTGGCTCTGATACTGGCGATAACGATTGTTGTGCTTGTCGATCCGTTGAAGGGTCGTATCAAAAAGTGGCTGGACCACGTTTTCTTCATGGGCCGTTATGATTACAGGGAAATCCTTAAGGAGACCAGCCGCAGGCTCAATCGGATGCGCAAAACCACGGAAGTCAGGGATCTTCTGCTTGATTCCATCCTGCATCACATCCGCCTTCGTTCGATTTATCTGCTCATGAAGGAGGGTTCTTCTGGGGAAATACGTTTTTTTGAGAAAGGAGATCTCAGATTACCGTCACATCCTGAAAAAAATCCGGAAAATGTAAGACGTCTGTTTTCCTGTCTGGAACGCATGTCTGCCACCGCCGCCATGAGTCGAACGTCTTTGGAGCGCGTCCTTCCAGATCATCCAGACAAAAAGGGGACGATGGCTTTGATGCATGCCCTTGGGGTTGTTGCCGTGGTTCCGTTGGTTGCCAAGGAGGGGTTGATGGGAGCCATTCTGCTGGGTGAAAAGTTCTCCGGGGAACTCTTCGTCCATGAGGACCTGGAGGTCCTGATGACCATGGCCAACCAGGCCGTTACGGCATTTGAAAACGCCCTTTTTTTTGAGCGTCTCGAGGTCCTCAATCAGAATTTGGAAAGTCGGGTCGCGGAACGCACCGCCGCTTTGCGGGAAGCTCTTGCAGAGAAGGAAAGAACGGAAGCGCAGTTGATTCGCTCGGAAAGCCTGGCTGCCATCGGACAGCTGGTCGCCGGCACCGCTCATGAGCTGAATAATCCCCTGTCCAGCGCTTCCAGTCTCATTCAGAGCACCCTGGAAAGCGTGATGATTCCCTATGAGTCGAAAGCGAACAGGGAGGTCATGATCGAGGATCTCACATTTTCTCTGAAGGAGTTGAGAAGGGCGGGGCATATCGTCCGGAGCCTCCTAGACCTGTCACGACAAACGGATAATTATCGGGAGCGCGTAAGGATTCATGACGTCATTGATGACGCTCTGCGGGTTCTCCAGAATATCTGCAAGTCTTTTCCGGTTTATATCGAGAAGCGGTATGCCGAATTTTTGCCGGAGATGGATGGTAATTTTTCAGCGCTTGGGCAGGTCATGGTTAATCTTATCAGGAATGCTATTCAGTCCCTGCCGAAAAAGGGTGGCAGGATCTTTTTGTCCACATGGTACGACGAAGAAGCGGGAGACGTTATTGTTTCCTGTGCCGATACGGGACACGGCATTCCGGAACGGTCTTTGAGAGATATTTTCAAACCGTTTTTTACCACGAAGGAGGTTGGAGAAGGGACGGGTCTGGGTTTATATCTGTCTCATGAATTGATCAGGCGTCATGGCGGTAATATTTCCGTGGAAAGTCGCGTGGGTGAAGGATCTTCTTTTACAATCCGTCTGCCCACGACGGGGAGGGAAAAATGATCATTCTCGCGGTCGATGATGAAGAAGGGGTGCGGCGGTCACTCAGGAGAGCTCTGGAAAAAGAGGACTGGCAGGTATTGATGGCGGAAAACGGTGATCAGGCCTTGGACATTGTACGGAGCGATAGGCGTGACATCGAGGCTGTCATCTCCGATTTCAAAATGCCCGGAATGAATGGTTTGGAAACCCTGGTGGAAATAGGGCGAATCAATCCGGAGATTACGAGGATCATGCTGACAGGTTACGCCACCATGGACAGCGCCATTGAATCGGTTAATGCCGGGATCGACGGTTTCCTGACAAAGCCGTTTGACAATACGGAGCTTCGGGCAAAAATAAGAGAATACATTCTGAAAAAACGTCTGAAGCAATTCGTTTCCGAGCAGGTCTACAGCGAAATGCAACAGACGGGGGGAAATCTGCTGCCGGGAAGGCGCAAGGTGACGATCCTCTTTGCGGACATACGCGGTTTTTCCTTCATGGCGGAAAGGCTTTCCCCGGAGGAGTTAACTGATTTGATGAACAAATCCTTTTACACGCCGCTGGACGATGTGATCTGTACAGGGAACGGCATGCTGGACAAGCATATTGGCGACAGCGTTATGGGGGTTTTTGGCGCCCCGCTTTCTTACGACAACGACGCCGAGCGGGCCGTGATTTCCGCCATCCGTGCCCGTGAAACCCTAGCCGCAATAAATGGTTGTTACGAGGATGAAACGCGACATATCTCCGTTGGAATAGGCATTGCCACGGGAGAAGTGCAGGCGGGCTTCTTCGGTTCTTCGAGGAAAAAGGAATACACGGTTATGGGGATCCCGGTAATCCTCGCTGCACGCCTGGAAAGTCTGGCGGAAAAAGGCCAGATCCTGGTTTGTGAGGAAACCTATCGTCAAATCCGGCATTTTGTGTCCGCCAGGAAGATAGAATTGACTTTGTTAAAGGGTGTGGAACGCCGAATAGCTGTTTATGAGGTTCTCGGTACCATAAATGTGACAGGCCCGAAAGAAGTAACACGAACTTGCTGATGGGACAGGGTATGTTGTCAGTCGTCTCCTTGAAAATGGCGCGGGTTGGCAGGAACCAGATCGATGACGGTGATCTCCGGCGGAGCAAGAACCCGTATCGGAGGGCCCCATGTCCCGGTGCCGCGGCTGACATAGAGTTGAAAACCGTTTGTCAGAGTGTAGTGACCACTATGGTAAGGGAAGAACAGTCGCGTAAGGAGTCCGAAGGGGAAAATCTGTCCCTTGTGGGTATGTCCCGAGAGTTGCAAATCCGCCATACTGATGCTTTCTGGATCGACCACGGGCCGGTGCTTGAGCAAGAGGATGAAGCGAGAAGGCGTTGCCTTCACTACGGGGTTGCTTGTCCGTTTGGCTGATGAGGGCCACAGATGAAAGGCCTCATGGTCGTCTACGCCCGCCAGGGTCAGGAACCGGTTTATATTAACGGTCTGCCCGCGCAGCACCCTGAACCCGGCCCATTTGAGCCAGGAGATCGCCCGCTCTAATCCAACGTAGAATTCGTGATTTCCCGTAATAGCGTATTTACCCCAGGGCGGATTGAGCCGGTGAAAAGATTCCAACTGGGCGGCGAAAGAATCCGGTTGGCCGTCCATCATGTCTCCCGTGCATACCAGTAAGTCGGGATTCGTCTGTTCAACGGCGTCAACAATCCGGGTGATTTGTTTAGGACTGCTGGTGATACCCAAATGGAGATCCGAAATCTGTACGATGCGGAAGCGTTCTATATCGGGAGGGATTTTTACGGATTTGACGAGAAGACGTTCGATTTTGATGGAATAGGCCTCGTAAAAGCCGTACAGGCATATTAAAACGGCCATTGCCGAACAGCCGAGGAAAAGCGTTTTTGCGGTGGGGAACGGTATGAGCGGCGTACCCCCAGAAAAAACCCCGGTCAGGCGGGAGACAGCGTAACAAAGGTCACCGGTCAGGGACAGGCAGAAAAACAAAAAAATAAAACCCATCCACAGGTAAGTCGTCCGGGCAAAAAATCGGGTGAACCCATCTTGACGGTATGTTTCAATGACATGAATCAAAATGGGTGACAGAAACATCAGGGCCAGGAAGCAGGCGGGAAGAAACAGAAACCAGGTGGGGAGCGAGGAACAGGCATGACGAAACTTCAGAAAGAAGTACAGGTGCATGCTTCCGTAAACTGTAAAGAAGGCGAACAGGAAAAGACTCATGGCTTCATGTCTGGGAGCGATTTTAGATTAACTTACACGACGTGGACAGCGGTATCTTTTATGTAAGACAGGCCGCACGATGCTGGACCAGCTTGGGGAAACAGGTTATTTGTCGATAATTTCTACAAGATTGATGTCAAAGGTTAAATCCTTTCCTGCCAGAGGGTGATTCATATCGAAAGTAATATGGGTGTCCGTGAACGAAATAATCTTTGCATGACGCATCGAGCCACCCCTTTCGCGGATCTGGAACTGTTCCCCCACTATCGGTTCAAAACCTTCGGGCATCTGGGAGCGCTCTTCCTCCATGGTATAGCTTTCGATATAAGAGCCGTAGGCGTCCTCTTTCACGATCTTGACGCTCTTCCACTCGCCGACCTCCATGCCGATGATCGCTTTTTCAAAACCGGAGATAAGCCTTTGCTCGCCCAGAACGAACTTGATAGGGTCGCCCATGAGGGTTGACATGAAGATGGAGCCGTCTTCGAATTTTCCCGTGTAGTTGACGCAGATCATGTCCCCCAATTTTGCTTTTGCCATGATAAAATCCTTTCCTGTCCGGCGACTTGAAAAATACTTCTTTTGAATCCCCTCAACAGCATATGGTTACTGATCGAGCATTGGCATTACTGTTATTAGGAAAATCTTTTCTTTGTCAAGTAATAAAAAAGTTGCGCGTAAAAGGTGAACACATGGAACCCTTTCCGCGGCAGGCGCACCGAAGGATCAAGCCGAGGTTTTCTCAATCTGTTTGGATACCTCCGGAACGGTGAGGACATTCCTTCGCTATTGCGGAAATGGGTGACACGCTATATAAACCTCCAATAGCTACCACACCAACCAGGGTAACTCGCAACAGATTGAAGACTGGCCTTGGAAGAGACATAAAAAACGGTTCGATGATGTTGGGCACGGTGCGGTCATGTTCGCCTCTTGCCGAATTTCATCGCGGCAGCAATTGGATCGAGAAAAGAGCCGGGATGAGGTGGGCATTTATCCCGGTCGGACGAAGGAGAAAAAAATGGCGAGGCAAAAGGGATCTAAGAAAAGATTGACAGGAGACGAGGTGTCGGAAAGCCTGCCGGGCCGTATCGAACAAATCTTGAAAACATCGAACCTGGTCACGGTCTTTTTTGATCACACCCGAGATCTCGTCATGATCGGTGACAAAAACCTTCTCTTGCTTTACGGCAATTCCTCCTTGTGGGAGACCACAGGGTACACGGCAACGGAACTGCTGAATGGGAATCTGGATAAATTTCTTCTTCCCGAATCCGTCCAGTTTATTGCCCAGGTGGTTTCGGAACAGGGCTGGCCTGTGGGCGCATCCCTGTCGGAAACCTTTCCACGTAGACCGTTCGAGGTGCGCATATCGACATCTCAGGGTGAAATCCTGGTATTGGAAATGCGTTTGTTCATGCTTTACGATGAAAAGGGGCACACGGCGGGTTTTTTGGGCGCGGCCAGAACGATTGAAAGGCAAAACAACTTGGAGGACCCCCTGTACCATATCGAGCGCAGATATCAGGATCTTTTTGAGTCTTCCAACGATGCCATCATGATCCTCGACAAGGAAGGGTTCTTTGACTGTAACCCGAAAGCTTTGGAAATATTTGCCTGCCCCGGCAAGGAAAAATTCACGAGCCTTCATCCCGCCGATTTATCACCGCTGATGCAGCCAAATAAGGAGAAGTCCCTTGATCTGGCGAACCGGATGATTGATCTGACCATGAAAAAAGGAACCTGCTCGTTCAGCTGGGTCCATCAAAAATTTTCAGGAGAACTGTTCCCGGCGGAAGTCAACATGAGCCGATTTTCCATGGCCGGACGGGATGTGGTGCAAGCCGTGGTTCGTGATGTGTCCGATCAGGTTCGGGCCGAAGAAGAGGCGCTGAAATCGGAGCGGCGTTTTGCTGAAATCATCAACTTTCTTCCCGATCCAACCTTCGCCGTGGATCTGGATGGACGTATCATTGCCTGGAATCGGGCGATGGAAAATCTGACGGGAATCCGGACCCAGGACATCATGGGAAAAGGCGATTATGAGCATGCCATTCCCTTCTACGGCAAAAGAAAACCTCTGTTAATCGATCTGCTTCTGGAGAACGATCCGGAAACGCTTAAGGTCTATCGAAAAATTCATTGGGCTGAAGGATCGCTTTACTACGAAAACGATGAAGCTATGAAAGTCGGAAACAAAAATCGGTACTTGTGGTCCAAGGCCAGCCTGATCTATGACCATAACAATCAGGTCATTGGGGCCATTCAAACGATCCGCGATATTACGGATCACAAGCAGACCGACCTGGCGGTTTTGGAGTCGGAGAAGAAGTTCCGGACCCTTTTCGAATCCTCCAATGACGCGATCATGATGCTGGATAAGCAATCCTTTTTTGATTGTAACGGGAAAACCTTGGAACTTTACGGGTTCAGTTCCAAGGAAGAATTTATCAAATATCACCCCGGTGACCTTTCTCCCGCCTTTCAGCCTGACGGTGCATCCTCCTTTGATAAAGCGAACCGTATGATCGATATTTCAATGAAAGAAGGTTTCCATTCATTTACCTGGATGCATAAAAAAACGGATGGAAGCCTCTTCCCTGCAGAAGTTCTGTTGAGCCGTTTTAAACTTCGGGGCTATCCAGTGGTGCAGGCCGTGGTCCGCGATATTACTGAACGCGTTCAAAGTGAACTGGATTTGAAACGGAGCAAGGAGGAACTGGAAGTGAAGTCTGCTTATCTTGAAGAGGCGAACACCGCATTGAAGGTCTTGCTCCGCCGGCGCGAAGAGGATAAATCGGACTTGGAAGACGATGTCCTTGCAAACGTACGGAGCCTGGTGTTGCCCTACGTTGAAAAATTGAAACAGAGTTTGACCCAACCGGCACAACAGGCGTATCTCCAAGTCCTGGAATCAAACCTGAACAGTATTATCTCTCCCTTTCTGCGGAACATCACCCTTGCACATTTCAACCTGACTGGACGGGAAATCCAGATAGCCAATCTTGTCAAGGAAGGGAAAACAAACAAGGAAATATCGGAAATGCTGAATCTGTCGGTTCGCTCAGTGGAGTTTCACCGGAATAATATCCGGAAAAAGATGAAACTGAACCACCGGAAGACGAATCTCCGAGTGTTTCTCATGTCCCTGTCGTAAAGTCGTATTCAATCTAAACGGGACCGCAACGGAGGGCCATGGGATTAGTAGGCCTGCAGCCACTTGTTCATACGGGGATGTTCCTCGTTTGTCCAGCGTTCGGATTGACGAATCGTCAGGAAAAGGGCAAAAAGATTGTCCATGGCCGAAACAGCCCGTTCCATGAGATAAATCCGCTCGAGGCACCTGCTGTCGGTGTCTTTTTCATCGGTTGCCTCGACTACCTCCGGTAGTTTCAAAGACTGAAAACCGTATGTATCAGCCTTGAAAGTGAATTCCCAGGTATCCGCGTCAATGCGCAGCCGAATGCGTCCTTCACGTATTTTCTTGCCCTGCCGCAGGGCCTCTTTCCCCTCCTTCAAATCGGTATTGATTCCATGGCAGGTAACCGTTTCGACATCGGTGCCGTTTCCCGATTCGAGAACCAGACGACGGAGAAAAACGACCTCGATTTCATCACCCCGAACGGGGAGGTTGATGGCCCCATTTCTTTCCTCTGATTTGAACCAGAGCCAGGTTAGAAATTCACGGCCTGCCGTTTTGACGTCAATGGCGGAATTGTGTGCCTCTGCATCGTTGGACGTTAAATGCCGGCCTGATCGTTCCCAGGGAAGATACGGCACAGGGATGAACCCGAATGTTTCCTTGAAGATTTCCAGAAAATCCAGGTTGGCAAGTTCTGCCAACGACGTGAAAACAAGCCACTGCCCTGACAGAGACCAGCAGACATCATAAAAAGAGGGGATGGGGAGACTCTGCTGGAGGATCGAGAGGTGAAGACGATCCCGAATATCCTGCTTCTGTTCCCGATAGAGCCGATCCCTGCCTGTTTCGGCAAGATACCTTCTCTCGGCGGTCATAGCCTCCACCTTCAACAGCGAAGCTGGAACCGTTTTCCGGTCCACCCGAAGCGAAAACAGAAGAAAATCACCCTTTACATGGCGGCTATCATCGAACCGTGTGTCCAGAATATCCTCCAGACCCGTCCAGCCCACAATTTTCGTTCGTTCTGAAGTTTCCAGGCCCGAAAATGCGTGGCGAACCAGACGTTCCCGTGCAAAATCGAGGAAACGGTCCGGCAGATTCTCCGCGATTTCATAGCGAGTAAAAGTGAGGGGGCCCTTGAGAATGCCCATAGTTTGCTCCTTTCCATTCAGGTGCGGTCACAATATCCGGCGTTTGAACCCATGCCCTCGCCTACAAGGACATGCCGATTTGCGGGGAGGCGTGCTTCTTACCGGAAGTATGCCCGGTGCGCAGAACTTCTTTCAGCAGGGCCGCGGCCTCCCGATTTCTTTTCTCCGGGGTTTTCGCCCCCATCAGGACAATGATATAACGCTGTTCCCCTTTACAGGCCGTGACGATTGTGTGGTAACCCGACACCCTGGTGAAACCGGTTTTTAATCCATCCACTTCGGGGTATTTTCCTAGAAGCCTGTTACGGTTGGGTTGTGTGATTTCGTGATAGGAATATGACCGCTGTGAATGCAGGTCTAGCGCCCACGGGAATCGGCGGATATAAATATCTGCGAGGATCGCCATGTCGCGGGCGGTCGTGATTCCACCTTTGGCAGGCAGCCCGTGGGGATTGGCAAAACGGCTGTTCTTCATGCCCAGAAGACTGGCGGTCCGATTCATCCGCGCGACAAAAGTGGGTACATCACCGTCGACATACTCCGCCAGGGCGGTGGCCGCATCGTTGGCGGAAACGATTGCCATGCCCTTCATCAGGGTTTCCAGTTCTACTTCGGTGTCCGGTTCCAGAAACATCTGCGACCCGCCTGTCTGCCACGCCTTTTTGCTGATTTTCACTTGGTCGTCCAGATGGATTTTCTTGTTCTGTATTGCCTCGAAGATCACGTAGAGCGAGAGAACCTTGGCGAGAGATGCCGGTTGGATCGGCTCATCGATATTTTTGGCCTTGATGATGGTGCCCGTTGCCGCATTCAACACACAATAGGATTTGGCATGGATCGTGTCGCCAGTTTTATTGCCATGTGCCGGAGACCCGGCAAGGAAAACAAAAACGAGGACGATGCACAAAAGGTATTTACGCATATTCATTCCGTAAACTTTGCAGACTCCCGTTCCATTCCACATCATCTGTAACGGGGCGATAAGCGGAATGCACAAATAGGCCATTGTGCGGTCTCTGTCAAGAGGTCTTCGTCGAATCCTGAAAAGGAACATGGGCGGTGAAAAGCAGGCGATCAGGACATCGAGGGCCGTAAACGGCCCTTGCGGGACTGTTTAGGATTGCAATTATTCATGATTGGGAATAGAAAGAAACGCACCAGTGATGGAAGGATTGAACAACATGGCGGGTATTTATGAAATCCACGTCAAAACGCATTTTTCGGCGGCCCACACCTTGACCGGTTATCCCGGCGATTGCGCCCGTCTTCACGGTCATAACTGGAATGTTGAATTGTTTGTACGCTGTAAGGGTTTGGATGACATCGGTATTGGGATCGATTTTCGGACGGTTAAGGAAAAGATCAACCGGATTCTGGAAGGATTGGACCATAGAAACCTCAATGATTTGAGTATATTTCGTGGCACAAACCCCACATCGGAAATTGTTGCCCGTTATCTTTACGGTGCCTTGCAGCGAGATTTGAATGACGGCCGGGTTTGGATTTCCAAAGTGAAGGTTTCAGAAACGGATGACGCTGGGGCTTTTTACTGGGAGGAATAGTTGTCTCTCATTGTCAATGAAATCTTCCACAGTCTTCAGGGAGAATCATCCCATGCGGGACGGCCTTGCGTTTTCGTCCGCCTGACAGGATGCAACCTACGCTGTTCTTACTGCGATACGCGCTATGCCTATGATGAAGGGGAGGCGATGGATGTGGAGGAGGTCATCGGGCGTGTTTCCGCCTTTCCCTGCCGACTTGTGGAGGTGACGGGAGGAGAACCGCTCCTGCAGAGGAAAACCCCGGGTTTGATCAAAATGATGCTCGATAGAGGCTTCGAAGTACTCTTGGAAACAAACGGTACCAGGGATATCGGCTCCATTGACTCCCGTTGTGTCCGTATTGTCGATATCAAGTGTCCTTCCAGCGGCGAAGCGGAGAAAAATGACTTCGGGAATTTTTCTCACCTGACTTCGCGGGACGAGATCAAGTTTGTCATGATGGATCGTAGAGATTACGATTATGCGGTGGGTATTCTAGCCCGATACAGGGATGTTTGCACGGCGGCCAAACCCCCTCTGTTCTCGCCGATCTTGGGAATGCTGGAACCGTCAGTACTCGCAGAATGGATTCTCAATGACGGTCTGCCCGTGCGTATGCAGTTGCAACTCCAAAAAATTATATGGGGTCAGGAAGTCAGGGGGGTCTAGGAGGAATTAATGCCAAAAAGGAAGAAAGCGATCGTTCTTTTAAGCGGCGGCCTCGACTCAACCACATTGATTGCCATGGCGAAGGAAGAAGGTTATCTCCTTCATGCATTGACCTTTTGTTATGGTCAAAGGCATCATCAGGAATTAGAGGCGGCGAAACGGGTGGCCGAATTCTTTCGGGTTCAGGAACATCGCATCGTTGATATTGATCTGCGTGCGTTCGGCGGCTCCGCCCTGACCGGCAATGTCGATGTGCCTAAGCGAAACACGATTGCCCCTGTCGGTGAAATACCGGTGACTTATGTACCCGCCCGGAATACGATTTTCTTGAGCTATGGCCTGGCTTGGGCGGAGGTCCTGGGGAGCGGCGATATTTTTATCGGGGTCAATGCCATTGATTACAGCGGTTATCCGGACTGCCGGCCCGAGTTTATCGCGGCGTATGAAAAGATGGCGAACCTTGCAACCAGGGCCGCCGTGGAGGGAAAAATTCCTGTATCAATTCGTATCCCCCTTATGTATTTGTCGAAGGGGGAGATTATTCGGACGGGATTGAGCCTCGGCGTCGACTACAGCATGAC
Organism: Deltaproteobacteria bacterium; assembly: GCA_012522415.1. Classification (NCBI taxonomy): domain Bacteria; kingdom Pseudomonadati; phylum Myxococcota; class Myxococcia; species Deltaproteobacteria bacterium. Next base: position 37,508 of record JAAYKM010000032.1, read on the forward strand.
CATGACCTGTTACGACCCGTCCCCCGATGGCTTGGCTTGTGGGCAATGTGATAGCTGCCTGTTGCGGAAAAAGGGCTTCGCCGAGGCCGGCATGAGCGATCCGCTTTCCTATCGTCAATAGACACCCAGCGGTAATTATGATAGTAAACACGAATATTTTACAAACGACGGGTTTGTCATGGGCATAAAGAAAATCGGCATCATAGCGAATATCGACAAGGAAAGATCTGACGAGTATACCATCCAACTTCGAGACTGGCTTTTGGTCCGTGGTTTCAAGGTCTATCTGGAAAAACACACGGCACGCAAAGTGGGCAAGAGGGACGGTATGGATCGCCGCCACCTGGCATCGGTGGTTGATTTGATCATAGCCTTTGGGGGTGACGGAACGATTCTGCGACTCGCCCATTTTATCCGGGGAATTGAAATTCCCATCGTGGGACTTAATATGGGTGGTTTCGGCTATCTGACGGAAGTGAATCTCAGCGAGATGTTCTGTTCTCTGGAACGGATTCTATCCGGGAATTTTGAAATGGAGAAACGGATGATGCTCGATGTCGCTATCAAAGGCCAGGATGCCGAAATAGAAGAACAGGCGGTTCTCAACGATGTCGTTATCGGTCGGGGACATCTTTCTCGGATGGTCGAATTGGAGGTTTTCGTTAATGATGCGTTTCTGACGACCTTCAAGGCTGATGGGATCATCGTTTCCACGCCCACGGGTTCTACCGCTTATTCCCTTTCCGCCGGGGGACCGATTGTTTATCCCAAAATGGCCTGCATGGTCATCAGTCCTTTGTGTCCGCACACCCTGACCAACCGCCCGATTATTCTGCCCGCGGACGTGGTGGTGACGGCAAAACTTATTACCCGTGAACCGGGGGCCATGGTGACCCTGGACGGGCAAATATCCTACGACCTCAAGACCGGGGATACCGTAACCGTTTGCCGGTCTCCCTACGTGACAAACCTGATCTCCTCGCCGCTTCGCGATTACTGGGAGATTCTCCGATCAAAACTGGGTTGGGGGAGACTGCCGGGGGGATCAATGAACAACAAGCCATGCTGACCGATCTCAGGATCAAAAATTTTGCTATCATCGGGGAATTACAGATCTCCTTGGAAGAAGGCCTGACGGTGCTGACGGGAGAGACTGGCGCGGGTAAGTCCATTGTTCTGGGCGCCCTTGGCCTCGTACAGGGTGATCGCGCAACCCCCGATTTGATTCGCACCGATGAAGACGAGGCCGTTGTCGAGGCGGTTTTTGATATTGCAGGCCGTTTTACGCTTCAAGAGAAGCTTCGGGAGATGGGATTGGAAGCAGCCGATACACTTGTTCTGAAAAGGATCGTTTCCCGGTCGGAGCGAAACCGGGTTTTTATCAACGGCTCCTCCGCCACCTTGGGGATGCTCACCACGCTGAGCGAACCTCTGATTGATATCTGCAGTCAACGGGAGCACCAGGTGTTTCTTAATCCGGACAATCACATTGATCTTCTGGATGACTTTGGCGACTTGTTTCCCTTGAGAAACGAATATGAGGAGATGTACGGAAAATATCAGACGCTTCGGGAACAACGGCGGGCGTTGCAGAAGCGAGCAAAAAATCGAGACGAGAGAGTGGACTACCTCACTTTCCAGCTTCGGGAAATTGATCAGTCCTCCCTACAGGAAGGCGAAGAAGAGGCGCTGCGGGAGGAAAAAAAATTCCTGACCAATATTCAAAAACTGGAAAGCCACGCCAACAAGGCCTACGATACGCTTTATGGACAGGACGAGTCAATTCTGGAGAAACTCCGATTCGTGCAGACTGAAATCAAGTCGATCAACGAGATCGACGATCGCTTCCCGACCCAAGCCGAGGGCTTGGATGCCATCTATTACGGACTTGAAGAACTCTGCTTTTCCCTGCGTGATTATTGCAAGACATTGATTGTCGATCCACAGCGTCTGGACACGATCGAAGAGCGTTTGGCCCTGCTGCAGGAGTTTAAACGAAAGTACGGACATAGTATTGCCGGTATTCTCGAAGAACGGGAAGCCATTGCCTTGGAACTGAACGAACTTTCGCAGCTGAAAGATGATATGGGAGCCTTGGATGCTCAGGTTGCCCTCTGCCTTCAGGAACTGGAACAAAAGGCGCAATCTCTGTCTGATGCTCGTCAGGCCGCAGCCCGCAGGATGGAAGGCGCCATGGAGGATGAATTCAAGACCTTGAAAATGGTTGCCTCTGTCTTTCATGTCAAGTTTGCCTGGCATGCGGAAAAAGGCCTCGCCCTGGGGCCGAAGGGGTGGGATCAGGTTGAATTTTACCTCTCCACCAATGTCGGAGAGGCGTTGAAGCCTATGACACGCATCGCTTCCGGAGGCGAACTTTCCAGGATTATTCTGGCAATGAGGAGGATCATGCTACAAACTGATCCGGTTGCAACGATGATATTCGACGAGGTGGACAGCGGTGTCGGAGGGGCTACGGCGGAGGTGATCGGTGAGAAACTTCGGGACTTGGCCGGCCGCCATCAGATCCTCTGCATTACCCACCTGCCCCAGATCGCCTGCTTCGGCGATCACCACCTCCGTATTTCCAAGGCGGTTATAGAGGGCCGGACCCATGTTCGCCTCAGTGTCTTGTCAGACGAAGAAAGGGTTGATGAAATTGCGCACATGATGGGGGGCGGCAGCTTCACAGAGATAGCCAGAAAATGTGCGGGCGAGTACAGGCGGTCCCTGACAAGAAAATCGACAGAACCGGCATAACCGGGGTCGAGGTTGTTCCTGCGCGATCTTGTTTTGACGCCCGTGTCGTTATGAGATATACAGCGGGACAAAATATTTGTCACCTTTGATCAGTGGGCGGCCTGTGGCGGAACCGATGTTTCGTGTGAGGAAAACGGCGACAAAAGGTCAGGCAGTCACCATCAGACAATGAGGGATATGAATGAAGGGAATTCGGATCCATGCTCAGAAAAGCTCGTATCGGTGATGTCCGGGCCATACACAGAATGATCAACCTGTCTTCCCAGAAGGGAGAAATGCTTCCCCGTTCCCTTATGGATATCTACGGCAACCTGCGGGATTTTTTCGTATATTACGACAAAGATGAACGCTCCGTTATCGGTATTTGCGCCATGAGCATCATTTGGGAAAATCTTGCCGAAATCCGTTCTCTTTATGTGGAACAAGAACATCGTCGTAGAGGTATCGCCAAAAAGCTTGTCGAGGCCTGCATTTCTGAAGCCATCACCCTTGAGCTTTTTCGTGTATTTACCTTGACCTATCAGACGTCCTTTTTTACACGCCTGGGTTTTCATGAAGTGGACCGTTCCACCCTGCCCGAAAAAATCTGGTCTGATTGCTTCCGCTGCTCAAAATATCCGGATTTCTGTGATGAAACGGCCATGATTTTGGAATTATGACGATGTATGTGTTGTTTTGTCGCATTTTTGTCCTGGTTTTTCTTTTACTCTTTTCCGGGTGCGCCTCTGAGCCCGTTCTCAGGAAGGACACGTTGAAGCCCGTTCCCCCTCCCGTTGAATCCATGATGGAAGAGCCCCTTCCGACAGAGACGGCAGTGAGACGACAAACCGTCTATAGAAATACGGGGATTGTGTACCCTCTTGTCCCGGTTCGATCTGGTGAGATTGTATTGACAGGAGATGATCTGGATATGGCATCGCTGCAACTGGCCATAGAGAGAAGCTTGGCCTACTATGACCGTCTGTCACCGGGTCTGCAGTATCGTATCGGAAGCACCCTTTATAGTGTCCAGGACCTGAAGGAATCTCTTTTGCTGTTCCTGCGAATCTGTCTTAACTCCGCCTCCATCGGGGAAAGGGATGAGAAAATCCGGGAGAATTTTGATATCTATCAGGCCACCCATGGCGAGCCGGGCAAAGTCGTTTTCACTGGTTACTATGAACCGGAACTCAGAGGCTCGATGGAGCGAACGGAACAGTACCGCCACCCCATTTACCGGGTGCCGGATGATGCCGTCGTGGTCTCCCTGGGCAAGTTTTTTCCGAAATACAAAGGGGAAAGAATTATCGGCAGACTGGAAGACGGAGAGCTGCTACCATATCCCGCCAGAGCGGAGATCGATGGCGAAGGGTGCCTTGCGGGGAAGGGACTCGAGATCGTTTGGGTGGACGATCCGGTGGAACTTTTTTATCTCCATATCCAGGGTTCCGGAAAGATCATTCTTCCCGATGGGACCGAAATCCGGATCAATTATGCCCAATCCAACGGCAGGGCTTTCAAAGGCGCCTCGTCGTGTCTGCTGAGAAGCGGGAAAATCACGTCATCCCAGATGTCTCTTCGGTATGTGAAGCGATATCTGCAGGAACATCCGGAAGACCTTGACCTGCTCCATAAGAACGAAAGTTACATTTTTTTCAAGATCGTACCTGAGGGTCCGCTGGGGTCCCTCAACGTGCCGTTGACGGCGGGACGATCCCTGGCCGCGGATCCGGCTATTTTCCCCAAAGGAGGTCTTGTCTTCATCAGGGCCCGTAAACCCATTCTGAATGAGAAGGGGAATCTTCTGTCGTGGCAGCCCTTCGGCCGCTTCGCTCTTTTGCAGGACGCGGGCGGAATGATCAAGGGGCCGGGAAGAATCGATATTTTCTGCGGTTCCGGCAAGGGGGCGGAACACATTGCCGGCAGCATTAAAGAAAAGGGTAGTCTGTATTTCTTGATCAAAAAACCTGAGGCGGTTAAGGCAATGGAGCCGGCCCGATAACAGTTCACGTTGATTATTTTGGGTGCTGCATCTTTGAGGACGGTCATCCCTTCCCGTCAGTTCGGCACTTACCGCATGGTCCCTTCGGAGAATATTATTCAGTCAGGTTTTGCCGTTGCTGCTGATGATCATCACGAACGAACCGGGGGGAATGATGAAGGATGAAACAGGGCGGTTTTTTTACTGTGGGAAGCGTCAGTTGAACGCAGGAAAAGAGAGGGGGGTGGGACAATGAAACTGAGAGTAATGATTTTGTCTTTTTTCATGATCCTTATGGCGGCGAATGGACAGGCGGGGTTGCTTGGTGATTTTATAAAAGGGCTCTCTTCACCGGGTGTTTCGTCTCCTGACGCACAGACTACGGCATCGGGCCTGAAAGAGGCGCTGACAGTCGGTGCAGAGAAGGCGGTCGGACTGCTCTCAAGGGAGGATGGATATTTCGAGAATCATATGGTGAAGATCCTTGTACCGAAACAGATTCAGAAGGTGGCGGATGTCCTGGTTAAAGTCGGGTATCGGCAACAGGTTGATGAGTTTGTCCTGAGCATGAACCGGGCGGCGGAAGCGGCTGCGCCGCAGGCCAAGGATATTTTTGTCAGTGCCGTGCGACAGATGACGTTCGAAGAGGCCATAAATATTCTCAGGGGTGATCAGACAGCCGCCACGGAGTATTTGAAATCGAAAACGTACAGTTCTCTTGCGGATCGTTTCAATCCAATCATTGCCGAAGCCATGGATAACTACGATGTTACCCGGCGCTACGAGTCATTGATCGGGACCTACAGCAAAACACTTCCTTTTATCAACCTCGAATCCCTTGATCTTGATCGGTACGTGACCAATAAGGCTTTGGACGGTGTTTTCTATATGATCGGGGAAGAGGAAAAGGAAATCAGGGCCAACCCAGCAGCCCGTGTAACGGATCTGTTGAAGACGGTTTTCGGTGGGTGAGCCCCCTGTTTCCCGTGGCGGCGAAACGATGAGTGCTCCTTTTGGGCGGATGCCATCTCTGTACGCCAGCCTTTCGACCCGGATGCGGTCCACACGAATATTTTTACGAAAGGGATTCTCTTGTCTGTGAATTTACCGAAAGCCAAGCCTTTCCTGGGGTTGAGGAAACTGTTTCACGTTCTGGTTTCCTCTATCGCCCCGCTTGCTTACTGGTATCTGCCATTCTGGATTCCAGTCATGGAAGTCCGAGATTTCGTATTGACGGTACTCTTGTTCGCCCTGATCGTCTTTCTCGTTTTAGACACGACAAGACTTCTGTTTCCCCCTGTAAACCGCTGGATCATGAAGCATTTTTCTGGCTTGATTCGTGAGACCGAAAGGAAAAAAATGACCGGTGCGACTTATACCTGCCTGTCCTTTCTTGTCGTGGTCTTTTTGTTTCCCCGGGACATTGCCGTTGCGGCCATGCTGTTCCTGACCTTGGGGGATACGGCGGCGGAAATAGCCGGCAATAATTGGGGACGGAAAAGATACCGGGGTCGCTCTCTGGAGGGGATGGCCGGATTCTTTACAGCGGTTCTGCCGTTGTCGTGGATAATTTTTCAAAACGGTGTCGTGGCTTTTACCGGAGCCGTCGTGGGGGCATGGATCGAATTTTTTTCCGTCGGTGTTGATGATAATCTGACGGTGCCGCTTCTTTCGGCGGCAGGACTCTGGTGCTTATCCTATGTTGTGTGATGGAGAGGAATCACCATGGGTGGACGATCCGGTGATAAAAACAGTCACGGCGGCGATTCTTGTCCATGAGGGAAAAATATTGATTGCATGGCGCGGAGTAAATGATAGGCTTGCGGGTCACTGGGAATTTCCCGGCGGAACTTTGGAAGTCGGGGAATCCCCCGAAGACTGTCTGGCGAGGGAATTGCGGGAGGAATTCGCCATCGAAATCGAGGTGGGTACCTTTGTCGGCGAGAGCGTCTATCATTACAACCACGGTGCGATCTGTCTGATCGCCTATCTGGCCCGCTGGAAGGGCGGCTCTCTTGAGTGCCGGGTCCATGAACGGTTCGCCTGGGTTCATATCGAGGAACTCGGGGGCTACGTGTTTTCCCCGGCGGATTTACCTTTTGTAAAATGTCTGCAACATGGTGAAATCAGCATAGATTAAGAAACGTTACGCAGCGGGTATTTGCCGATCCAGCGATACCATGCTATGGGGAATGAGAGCATAAATTCGTATTTTTACGGAACCTGCCGGGAACGGGAAGGAGAGGCTGAGAGGCGATCATGTTGGAGGAAGAGGGAATTGTTGTCGAGGCAGTCGGTACAACCGCGAGGGTGGTGATCGAGAAAAAAAACGCCTGCGAAACCTGTGCTGCCGTCGCTATATGTCATCCGTCTGCACAGGACTATGTCGAAGTGGAGAATCCCCTGGGGGCGGTCAAAGGTCAGAGGGTAAAAATCGTTGTGGAGCCGCAGCGGTATTTCAAAGCCTCTGTAATTCTCTATGGCGTTCCCGTTCTTGCTTTTATCGCCATGGCGTTGATGGGCAAACTCGCGGCGACTGCTTTACTGGGTGATACCCATTCCGATCTGTGGGCCTTTGTCGCCGCCTGTGCTGCCGTGGGGATCACTTACAAACTGATTATAAATTACCATCGTCGGACTTCCCGGAATCGTGCATACCATCCGGTCATTACGAAAATCATGGAGACCGGTGTATAGGGGTCTGGTCGTATCGACCTCCGAGAGATCAAGGTGATAAGGGAAACCGGTCCGGGTTCGATTCACTTACCGATACGTCGATTGTTTTTTCCCTCGTGATCTTGGAGAGTTGTGGTGTGCCAGAGCCGTTTTTTGATCGGGAATGACTGTGGTTCCCCTCGGCTAGATTATGGGCAATCGTCTTGTAGGCGCTTTGAGAAGGGGCGATTCAAAATCTTTCATCCCCATCTTGACAGGATAGAATTGATGTTTATTATAGCGTCGATTTAATTCCTAGGGAAAATCCATAACAAGAAATCATATAATTGAGAAAGGAGAGATTGGGGATGAAAATCAGACCATTACAAGACAGGGTTATTGTGAAGCGTTTGGAAGAAGAGGAGAAAACCAAGGGAGGTATCATCATTCCGGATACAGCCAAGGAAAAGCCCATCGAGGGCGAGGTCATCGCGGTCGGCAAGGGCAAAATCCTGGAGGACGGCAAAGTCGCCAAACTGGACGTAAAAGTGGGTGACCGTGTGCTTTTCAGCAAGTACGGCGGTACGGAGGTGAAAATTGACGGTGTGGATTACCTCATCATGAGGGAAGACGATATACTGGGCATCATTGATAAGAAATAACCGAGATAAGGAGGAGTCGTCATAATGGGAGCAAAGATTCTACAGTACGATGAAGAAGCAAGGAAATCCATCCTGAAGGGTGTCAACACCTTGGCGGATGCCGTGAAAGTGACCTTGGGGCCCAGAGGCCGTAACGTTATCCTGGATAAAAGTTTCGGTGCGCCGACCGTCACCAAGGACGGCGTGACTGTGGCCAAGGAGATTGAGCTGGAGGATAAATTCGAAAACATGGGTGCCCAAATGGTTCGTGAAGTGGCGAGCAAAACCAGTGATGTCGCCGGTGACGGAACCACAACGGCCACCATTCTGGCTCAAGCCATCTATCGGGAGGGGGTCAAGGCTGTTGCGGCCGGCAGCAATCCCATGGATGTCAAATGGGGTACCGACAAGGCCGCGGAGCCGGTGGTCGCAGAGCTGAAAAAACGGAGCAAGCCTACCAAAGATTAGAAGGAAATCGCACAAGTGGGTACCGTTTCCGCCAATAATGACGAAGATATTGGAAACATTATCGCCGAATCGATGGGCAAGGTTGGTAAAGAGGGCGTAATCACGGTCGAGGAGGCCAAAGGACTGGAAACGGAACTGGATATCGTTGAGGGGATGCAATTCGACCGCGGCTATCTTTCTCCTTACTTTGTTACCAATCCGGAAAAGATGGAAGTCAGTCTCTCTGATTGTTACATCCTGATCAACGAGAAGAAAATCAGTGGCATGAAGGACCTCCTCCCCATCCTTGAACAGATCGCAAAAATGGGCTCTCCCCTGCTGATCATCGCTGAAGATATCGAAGGGGAAGCGCTGGCGACATTGGTCGTGAACAAAATCCGCGGGACCCTCCATGTGGCGGCCGTGAAGGCACCTGGTTTCGGTGACCGACGGAAGGCCATGCTTGAGGATATTGCCACCCTGACGGGGGGGAAGCTGATCTCCGAGGATATGGGCGCGAAGTTGGAGAACGCCACGATTGACGATCTGGGGAAGGCCAAGCGCATCACCATAGACAAGGACAACACGACCATTATCGATGGTGCCGGAAGCCGCGAGGATATTGAAGGCCGTGTCAAGCAGATTCGTGTTCAGATTGAGGAGACAACCTCCGATTACGACCGCGAGAAACTTCAGGAGAGATTGGCGAAACTTGTCGGTGGTGTTGCTGTAATCAGAGTCGGTGCCGCGACGGAAACGGAAATGAAGGAAAAAAAGGCACGGGTCGAAGACGCGCTCAATGCGACCCGGGCAGCCGTTGAAGAAGGGATCGTTCCTGGCGGCGGCGTCGCCTACCTGAGGACACTGGGGGCGTTGGATGGGCTTAAACTCTCTGGCGACGAACAGATCGGTGTGAGTATTGTGAAAAAGGCTCTCGAGGAGCCCCTCCGGCTGATCGCACAGAACGCGGGCATGGAGGGAAGCATTGTTGTTGAGAAGGTCAAGGAGAAGAAGGGGGCCTTCGGATTCAATGCCAGAACGGAAAAATACGAAGACATGATTGGCGCCGGTGTTATTGATCCAACCAAGGTGGCTCGCTTTGCCCTGCAGAACGCAGCCAGTGTTGCGTCGCTGATGCTTACGACCCAGTGCATGATTGCCGACAAACCGGAGGATAAATCAGCCATGCCGGCCATGCCTCCCGGGGGAGGTTATCCCGGTATGGGTATGTAACTGATTGTTGGAGACATAGGCAAATGGTCAAGAAGGGCCTCCGATTGTTGCAAATCGGAGGCCTTTCTTACTTCTTCTTGAAAGACTATGGTTTATGTGGTAGTTAGGCAGCCAAATCTCCTGGAGGCGTTTTGAATGGATTATAAAAGTACCTTGAATTTGCCTAAAACGGGCTTCCCCATGAAGGCCAATCTCTCCCAGAAAGAACCGGAGATCCTCGGGCTTTGGGAAGATATGAGCATCTACACCTGCATCAGGGGCGCTTCCCGGAAGATGACACCATACATCTTGCATGACGGTCCTCCTTACGCCAATGGGAACATTCATCTCGGCACGGCACTGAACAAAGTCATCAAAGATATCGTCATCAAGTCCAAAAATATGTCCGGTTTTGACTGTATTTATGTTCCGGGGTGGGATTGCCATGGCCTTCCTATAGAACATCAGGTGGATAAAGAACTGGGGGAGAAAAAAGGAACCCTGTCGCAGGTTGAAAAACGCTTGGCCTGCCGGAGTTATGCCGGAAAATTTGTTGACTTGCAGCGGAAGCAGTTCAAACGCCTCGGTGTGTTCGGGGACTGGGAAAAACCTTATCTCACCATGGAATACGACTATGAGGCGACGACGGTTGAAGAATTCGGAAAACTCTACCTCAATGGCAGTGTCTATAAAGGGAAGAAACCCGTTTACTGGTGTGCCACCTGCAAAACCGCCCTGGCGGAAGCCGAAGTCGAATATGCGGAACATCATACGCCGTCGATTTATGTCAAATTTGCTGTGGTTTCCGATATAGCCGCCGTTCGCCCGAAGCTGGCGGGGGAAAAGGTCCATTTTGTCATCTGGACCACCACGCCTTGGACCATTCCGGCCAACTTGGCCATCGCTCTCCATGAAAAGTTCCTCTATGCGGCTGTAAAGGTCCGCGGCGAGGTACTCATCGTGGCCAAGGAACTCCTCGACTATTGTCTGGACGCTTTCGGCTGGCGTAATGAACCCCACGATATCCTGGATGAGTTTCTTGGAGTGGAGGCAGAGGGACAGCGCTGTCGTCATCCATTGTATGACCGGGAAAGCATCATCATTATCGCGCCCTTTGTCACCCTTGATGCCGGAACCGGCTGTGTCCACATTGCCCCCGGCCACGGCCAGGAAGACTATGAAATCGGTATGCAATACGGGCTGGATAATTACGCGCCCGTCGATGTGGACGGCAGGTTTACTCCCGACGTCGAGTTCTTTTCCGGTCAGTTTGTCTTTGATGCCAACGAGGCGGTCAATGCGAAACTCGAAGAGCTGGGGAGCCTTCTCGGTAACATTGATTTTGAGCATTCCTATCCACATTGCTGGCGATGTAAACAGCCGATCATTTTTCGTTCCACAGAACAGTGGTTCATTTCCATGGAGAAAAACGATCTGCGAAGAAAGGCCCTTCAATGTATTGATAAGGTCGAGTGGATTCCCGGTTGGGGTCACGGCCGGATCTATGGGATGATCGAAAATCGCCCCGACTGGTGTATTTCCCGCCAGCGCCTGTGGGGTGTTCCCCTCACGATTTTTTACTGCGAACACTGCAACCAGGAATTGTTGACGAAAGAACTTCTGGATCGGCTGGTTGCCCTGATTAAAGAGCATGGCGCCGACGTCTGGTTTGAAAAAGACACGAAGGAGCTGATGTTTCCCGGTACGGTCTGCCCGGTATGCGGCCATGAACATTTCCGGAAGGAAACAAACATTTTGGATGTATGGTTTGACTCCGGTGTAAGCCATGCCGCCGTGCTGGAGAGATGGCCCGACCTGTCGTCGCCGGCGGACATGTATCTGGAAGGCAACGATCAGCATCGGGGATGGTTCCATTCGTCGCTTTTGGAGTGTGTCGGCACGCGGGGCCGGGCACCCTATAAAAGCGTCCTGACACATGGGTTCGTCGTGGACGGCGAAGGGAAAAAAATGTCCAAGTCGGTCGGCAATGTCATTGAGTCGCAGCAGATCATTGATCAGTATGGTGCGGAAATCCTCCGGCTCTGGGTGGCTTCTGAAGATTATACCGAAGATATCCGTGTTTCGGATGAAATTTTGAAGCGGCTTGTCGACGCCTACAGACGCATCCGCAATACGGGACGCTATATTTTGGGTAATCTCAATGGTTTCGATCCCGATAAGGATTTATTGGAGATCGATGATCTCCAGGAAATGGATCGGTGGATTCTTCATCGTTTGCAGGAAGTCATCCGCCGGGTCCGGGGCGCTTACGAGGAGTTCCAGTTCCATGTGGCTTACTACACCCTCTATAATTTCTGTGCCGTCGATCTGAGCGCCCTGTATCTGGATGTGCTGAAGGACAGGCTCTACACATCCGGGACGAAATCGAAGGCAAGACGTTCAGCCCAGACGGCGATATACCGGATTCTCGATACCATGGTTCGCCTGTTGGCGCCTATCCTGGCCTTCACTGCGGAAGAAATCTGGGCTGCCTTACCGGAATGCGCGGGTAAAGCAAAAAGTGTCCATTTGACGCAGTTTCCATCGGTAGACGAACGCTTTCATGACGCAGAGTTGGCGGAACGCTGGAAAACCATGATTGCCGTCCGGGCGGAAGTTTCCAAAGTAATCGAAACGGCCAGGCAGGGTAAAATAATCGGGCATTCCCTGGACGCCGCCGTGGATTTATCCTTGCCGCCGAAGCTGCTTGAAGCGCTTCATGGCTGTGAGGGGGATATGCGTGCGTTGCTGATTGTTTCGCAACTGCAATTTGTCGATCGGGAACAACTGACCGATCCGACAGTCAGTGAAGCCATAGACGGTCTCATGATCTCTGTATCGAAAGCAAAGGGGCAAAAATGCGATCGTTGCTGGATTTACAGTCCGACTGTGGGGATGAATTCGGAACATCCCGCGATTTGCGCCCGATGCGCTGAGACGGTTTCTGAAATCGGCTGATATATGAAAAAGTACGGTCTGTTCGTTGTGACGGCGTTGTTGATTATCCTGTCCGACCAGTTGACCAAATACTGGATTGACACCTCCATGACGCTCCACGATTCCATACCGGTCTTGCAGGGGTTCTTCAATCTTACCTATGTCCGGAATCCCGGTGCGGCTTTTGGTTTTCTTGCGCAGACTTCCCCGGCGTTCCGTTACACTTTCTTTATCGGCGTGAATATACTGGCGATTACCCTTATCCTCTTCTATCTTCGGAAAGCGGCCACGACCGAATTCCGCTTGATTCTCGCCTTGGCGTGCATTATGGGGGGGGCGGTCGGCAATCTTATCGACCGGATTTGGTTTGGGGAGGTCCTTGATTTTCTCGATTTCTATATTGGTACGCTGCACTGGCCCGCCTTCAACGTGGCCGATTCCTCCATTTCAGTGGGGGCCTGTTTGCTGGTTTGGGAACTCTGGAAACGGGGCAGACAGGCGAGCGTTTGACCGGTCAAGCCAGCCTCGACCGGTTAACCGGTGTGATATCAAACTAAAAAAACAGCTGCGGCAAAGCTCAAAAGCATTTGACCGCAGACGACCAGGGAACGGCCATACCAGCCGGCACGGACTGCTTGCTGGGTAGAGGAGTATGAGCGGCGCTACCCGGACGCTATACGGCTTCTGAAGGAAGGTCTTAAGGATACCCCGCCGTTTCTGACTTTTCCCTTTCTTGATCATCGAAAGATCAGTTCTACCAACCTCATTGAACGCTTCCATCGCGAGATTGGGCGACGGTCCCGGGTTGTAGGCATCTTTCCCGGCATGGATGCCTGCCTTCGCCTGGGGTCACCACATACCTGATTGCATATGTATATGGCGAGGATGTGACTGCGGACATCCTGATCGTCGAAAAAATCGGGGCAACAGAGGTCCTGATAGCGGGCAAAGAGATCGCCGCCAAGGTGGCCAAAGGCATGATTTCTCCCAATGTACTTGACTATCTCCCTTCTCCCTTTGTCCGAGAAACATATGCTTTTTGAGATGGCTCCACCGAACAGTTTTTTGGGAAAATCCATCCGTGCCTTGGAGCTTCGGCGCCAGTACTATATCGAGGTTCTTGGGGTAAAGGAGAGCATTACCGATGAAGTGAAAATGATGTTCCGTGCAGGTTTCATCATCAAGGACGGGGGGATTCCGGTCGTGTTCGGCAAGGGAAAAGATATCAGAGAGAGCACGCAGTGATCAGGGACGGTCTTGGATGATTGTTGCATCCACGATGACCGGGCCGGATTCCGAGAGAATCAGTGGATTGATATCGATTTCCCGAATGGACGGGAATGCATTGCCGAGTCGTCCCAGTATAACCAGATAGCGGGCAAGCACTTCGATCGGGGCCGGGGGATGCCCCCGGAATCCATTGAGGAGATGACCGTATTTAAGGCTTCCGATCAGGGAGGCGGCCTTTTGAACGGTCAGGGGGGCCAGCGCGAAAGCGGTATCTTTGACCGTTTCAGCGAAAATCCCCCCCAACCCGACCATTACGCAGGGCCCGTGCTGCGGATCGCGCATATAACCCATGATCAGTTCCAATGTTCCCTTGATCTGTCTTTGTATCAGAACGGCGCTTCCCGGAGGCATTCTGTTCTTCAGTTCATGAAAAGCGGCAATCAATTGGGGTTTGTCATGCAGATCGGCCCTCACGAGACCGGCTTCGGTTTTATGGATGCATCCCGGTTGCAACCCCTTTAAAATTACCGGATAGCCCATGCGGGCCGTGGCCTCCAGGCATGCGGCAACGGAAAGCGCTGGATGTTCTTCTACCGTCGGGAGGCCCGCTTTCATCAAAATTTTTTTTGAGACATGTTCATCCAAAATAGCGCCATCCTCGGGGAGGATAATCTCTTCCGTCCATGCAAAATTCGACGAGTCTTCGGCTTCCATGTCCATCCAGTGTGTCGATGTATCCTCCAGCTTGAGCGCCGTGACCATACATTCCGTAGCCCGGTACAGTTCATGGTAGACGGGTATTCCCAGCTTCCTTGCCTCAACCTGAAAATTCAAGATTTCATCCCGCTCCCCAAGGGCCCAGATAAAAACCGGTTTTCCCCATTTACGGGAGAGTTCTGCCGTATTGGAGAGGTTCAGTCGGACCCGGGAAAACCCGGCAAAGGTATGAACCATGCAAGCGTCAACCCCTGTATCGGCAAGGACGGCATCCAGGGCAAGGGAATAGATGTCGAGACCTTGCCCGCTGTGCTGCTCCATAGCCGGCCAAAGGTCAACGGGATTGGCCGGTGGCATCCATGCCGGGAAAATAGTCGACAATTTTACCGTGGTTGCCCGATCCAATTCGGCCACTTTGATGCCGAAACCATCGAGAAAATCGGCCGCAACAATTCCTGAGGCACCACTGAAAGTGAGAATGGCGATACCGGGCTGTTCCGATTTGTGTGGCCGGGGCAAGACCATTCCCAGGGTCCTGCAAAGATCGACCATTTGATGGAAATCACGGGCCTCAAGGATTCCAGCCTGCCCCAGGACATCCGCCAGAATATGATGGTTGCCCGCCATACTGGCCGTGTGACTCATCGCCGCCTGCCTGCCGGTTTCGCTTTTCCCTCCTTTTAAAATGACCACGGGCTTGGCCCTACGGTGGAGTCGATAAATTTCGATGAAGCGCTTCAGATTCACGAAGGATTCCAGATAAAAGCCGATGACACGGGTATCGTTGTCCTGAAGCAGGTATTCGAGCAGATCGCATTCGTTGATATCGACCCTGTTGCCGATGGAGCAGACTTTATTGAATCCGGATATTTTGTGAGACAGGAGATCGACGATAAACCCCGCTGACAGCATACCGCTTTGTACGACCAAAGACACGGGGCCCGGCTCAAGCAGACCACTCAAGGACAAAGGATCCGTGAAGGAGAAAACAAAGCCGTTTTTCCCGTCAACAAGACCCATGCAATTGGGGCCCCAAATACGGGTGTCTGTCTGTCCGGTCAGCATTGAAAGCCGGGTCTGGCTAATTTCCCCGTCCCCGCCTATTTCTGAAAAACCGCCGGATTCGATGATCACTCCGGGGATACCCTTGGCAACACAGGCCTTGGCTGCATCCGGGGTCTGGTTTGCGGGAATGAAGAGAATGGCCAGGTCCGGTTTACCGGGTACATCATATACGGATGGATAACAGACCAGGTTTCCAATACTTTTGTACCGAGGATTCACGGGGTAGATGGGGCCTTGGAATGTATTCTGCAGGTTCTGCAGAATGGCATAGCCTCCCTTGGACTTGTTGGGGGTAGCACCAACGATAACAATACTTTTGGGATGAAAAAAAAATTCCATGACGAATCCTTCGGTAGGAACCCGTTTACGGCATGTTACCATAATTTGCCGTTATTTGTTCAATAAGGAGTGGGCTATTTCATCAGGCTGGGCAGGTAAAGGGCGAGTTGGGGGAAAATCATGACCAGGAGAACAGTTGAGAACAGGGCCGCCATCATCCATATGGTGCCCCTGAATATGATATGGAGGGGGACATCCCGGGCAACCCCGGCCACAACATACACGTTGATCCCTATGGGGGGGGTGATGACACCGATTTCAGCCACCAGCACAATGATGACACCGAACCAGATGGGATCGTAACCCAGTGTTGTTACAACCGGGAAAAAAACCGGGACCGTCAACATGACCATGGCCAGGGAATCCATGAGACAGCCGAGAAGGACATAGATCAAGATAATCATGGCCATGATCGCAAAGGGGGGCAGGGGAAGGCCTCCGACCCACACGCCGATATCGGTTGGAATGCGGGTTACAGCGAGAAAATGACCGAAAATCGTTGCTCCGGCGACAATAACCATGATCATGCAGGTGATGCGTACGGTATCGTCCAGGGTTTTCAAAAACCCATCCCAGGAAAGATTTCGTCCGACGACCGCAATGACGAGCGTTCCCAAAGCGCCGATAGCGGCGGCCTCGGTGGGCGTGAAAAGGCCGATGAAAAGCCCGCCCATGACAAGAAAAAACAGGATCAGCGTTTCAATCAGGCCGGAAAGCGAAGCGATTTTCTCCGTCAACGTGGATTTAGGACCCCGTGGCCCCACACCCGGTTTCAGTAGGTTCCACAGGATAATCGTCAAGGTGAACATGAATGACAGAAGGATCCCCGGCAACACACCAGACATGAATAACTTGCCGATCGATTGTTCCGTCATGATGCTGTAAACGATAAAGATGGTACTCGGCGGGATGAGGATCCCCAAGCTTCCGGCTGCGGCAACGACCCCGGTCGCCAGAGAGGGATCGTAGTTGTATTTTTTCATTTCCGGGAGGGTGACGGAGGCCATGGTGGCGGCGGTCGCACTGGTGGAGCCGCAAATGGCGGAAAAGCCCGCGCAGGCTCCGACAGTGGCAATGGCAAGTCCTCCCGGAAAGTGACCGATGAATTTATGGGCGGCGTTGAATAGTCTTGTGCTGATTCCGGAGTGGAAGGCACATTGGCCCATAAAAACAAACAGGGGAATCACCGTCAGATTGTAGGAACTGAATACGGAGAAAAAATCTCTGGCGACAAGATTCATGGACGCATCCCAGGAAACCAGCATCCCGAAACCGGCAAATCCGACCAGAGCCATAACAAATCCGACGGGCATCTTCAAAAACATCAGGATGATCAGAACGATAAAACCTGCGATTCCTGCTTCGGTCGGAGTCATTTGAAGAGCCTTCCAAGTGATTTGGCGATGTCGAAGAGCAAAGCCAGACAGAGAAAGGCGCAGCCCACGGCGATACCGGCAACAACCGGATAAACCGGTATGCCGAGGGTGAGAGAAACCTCTCCGCTATGCTTCATGTCCTGGGCATAGATTTGGCACTGTCGGGTAATGATGACGAACAGGGCCAGTGAGACGGACGTCACCGCACCCTCAAGAAAGACCTGCACGCTTCGGGGAAGACGTTCAAAGAATATTTCAACGGCGATATGGCTCCGCTCCACCGATGTATAGGCCATGGCGAAGGAAATGACCAGAGCCCCGAAAAATCCAACCAGCTCATAGGTGCCGGGAATGGGGTGCCCAAAGAAACGCAGGATTACGTCGGCACAGGTCAGAAGCATCATCATCATGACCACGATGCCGGAGAACATCGAAATGCTTCTGGCTGCTTGGTGGACCAATCTCTCTAGTTTCAACATGATTCCATTTCCGGTTTAAAACACGGATGGCGGCAATGTGAAGCCTACCCATCCATCCCCGCCATCTATTCCCGGTGTGGCTATTGAACTGATTTGGAGCGCTTTATAATGAGCTTCGCTGTTTCCTTTACCGCCTTGGTGCCTGGAAGGCCCTTTGCGTCGGCAGCGGTCGTAAATTCAGCAATAACCGGGATAACCGCATTCTTCCAGCGCTGATTTTCCGCGGGGGACAGGGGAATGATTTTATTTCCCAGACTCAGCGTAAAGGCCCTGCCTTCTGCATCGAGATCATCCCAGGTTTTCGCGTGCACGTGAATCCATTCCCGGTTGACATCATGGATGATCTGTTGGATGTCTTTCGGAAGGGAACGCCATTTTGTCTTGTTCATAACAACAAACATGGCGGTGGTGTAACCGATACCCGTGCAGTTGGTGGTGTTTTTTATGACCTCCGCCTGTTTCCAACCCTTGAGGACCTCAATGGGGCCGATGGTGCCGCCGACAACGCCCTTCTGAAGGGACTCATAGGTGGAACCCTGGGGCATGGCCACGGGTACACCGCCGAGGCTGCTGATAACCTTCGAACTCAACCCTGTGGAACGAATTTTGAGACCTTTCATATCCTCAAGCGTTTTGACCGGCTTCGTTGTGTGCAAGAGACCTGGGCCGTGGGCATGGAGATACATTACCTGAACATCATCCAGTTCCCGAGGGGTGAACTGTTTATAAAAATCATTGGCAACATAGGTTGCCACTTTACCGTTCGGGTAACCCATTGGAAGATCTAACACCTCCATCAGGGGGAAACGACCACGAGTATAGGCAAAACAGGACATGCCGATATCGGAAATACCTTTGACAACGCCGTCATAACATTGATCAGCCTGTGTTAGGGTGCCGGAGGAGAACACGGTGATCTTCACACGTCCCCGGGTTCTTTTTTCCACCTCTTTGGCCCAGGCTTCTCCTGCCTTGGCCTGGCCATGACTGGCCGGGAAGAAGATGCTGTATGTCAAATTGTAGGTTTTCGCGTTGACGGTGGTGGTGAAGAGAAAAGGTGACACAACCATGGCGAAAATGAAAACAAGACAAACGGTTACCAACAGGTTTTTTCTCATGGTACTGATCCTCCCTTATTTTTTAAAAAACAGTTGTGGTGGAGTCTATGAATAATTGAATCGGGATGAAACTTGGAAAGCCTGCTCATCCCAGAATGGGGACAAGCAGGCGCCGATACAGATAAGTGAGTAACAGAATATGGCAAGGCAGAAAAAACATATGTACAGTGAAATTATCCATCGATATCGAACAAATTCCCGTATGACTCCAAGTTGAGCGAGGATTATTGTATTTTACTTTGTGTGTCAAGAAATATTTCCCGACTGTGTCTGGCCCCTCTCCTTCAACTTCTCCAGTTCCTTCCGATAGCGTTCCGCCTCAACCTTGGCGGCTTCCGCGTCTTCCCGGGCTTTGCGGACGGCCATTGCCTGCCGTTCCTGTTTCCGATCAAGTCTGTTCTGCAGATCACCGAAGCCGATACAGGCGACTAAAACACCTCCGGCAAGAAGCAGAAACGGGATTCCCCCCTCTCAACAGGACAAGAAAATCGTCGAACCACAACACGAAGCCAAGCAAACCCAGAATGGTGGAAATAATCCCCCCGACGAACCAAGCCATGATTTTACCTCAGCGTGCTTGGTTGCGAGATTTGTATCTCGTAAATAACCGCAGATTCAGAGATAATTTTTTAGAACAGGTAGCACAGTTGAAGGCCCTTTGCAATATCAATCCTTTGTTTAATCTCGGGAGATGATTGATGAAATGCGTGGATGGATCAGAAAAAAGACTTGATTAAAACGAAATGTTCAACTACGATGCGCCAGTTTGTTCGATCCGGAAAAAAAGCGGACACTTCACCCAAGAAAAGCGACCCAAAGAGGATATTCGGATGATTGAGCCTGATTTTAAAAAAGGAAACGGGCTGGTGCCTGTAGTTGTCCAGGATGATGAAACAGGCGACGTGCTGATGCTTGCCTATATGAACCGGGAAGCCTGGCTTAAAACCTTGGAGTCGGGAAAAGCGACCTTCTGGAGCCGGTCCCGAAATTCCTTGTGGCTAAAGGGAGAAACATCGGGTCATGTCCAGATTGTCAAATCCGTCTATATTGATTGTGACGATGACACGATTCTTCTTCGCGTGAATCAGATCGGTGGGGCTGCCTGCCATACCGGTTATCGTTCCTGCTTTTACCGGAGGATAGTCGGCGGCGATATGGAAATCATCGGGGAACCTGTCTTTGACCCGGGAGATGTATACAAATGAATAATCATGTACTAAGGATTGGTCTTCCCAAGGGAAGTTTGGAGCAAAATACGATCGACCTCTTCAAAAGGGCAGGTTGGCATATTTCTTACGACAGTCGGAGTTATTTCCCCGATATTGACGACGATGAAATGAATTGTACTCTGGTGAGGGCTCAAGAGATGTCCCGTTACGTCGAGGACGGAAATATTGATCTGGGGTTGACGGGGCGTGATTGGATTCTGGAGAATGAGTCGGATGTGGTTCTGGTGCAGGATCTGATTTATTCCAAAGTATCGGCCCGGCCGGCTCGGTGGGTGCTGGTGGTACGCCAGGATTCACCGATTCGTACGCTGGAGGACATGCAGGGTAAGCGCATATCGACTGAACTGGTCAATTTCACGAAAAAATATTTTTCCGAGCGGAAGATTGATGTTCATGTTGAATTTTCCTGGGGTGCGACGGAAGCAAAGGTCGTGGAGGGACTTGTTGACGCCATCGTGGAAGTGACGGAAACGGGTTCAACGATCCGGGCCAATAAGTTACGTATCGTTCAGGAGATGATGACGACCAATACCCAGCTGATTGCGAACCATACTGCCTGGAACGATCCCTGGAAACGACAAAAAATTGAGCAGATTCGATCTCTTTTGAACGGATCCTTGCAGGCCATGGGAAAAGTTGGGGTGAAGATGAACGTGGAGAAAGAAAATCTGGGCAGGGTCATTCTGTTGCTGCCGTCATTAAAGGCCCCGACCATTTCCGGTCTCTATTCGGAGGAATGGTATGCTGTGGAAACGATCGTTGATCAGAATGTGGTCAGAGATTTGATTCCCCTTCTACAGGAAGCTGGCGCGGAAGGAATCATTGAATATCCTCTGAACAAAGTCATCTAGTGGTGAACATATGAAAAGAAAAGGAGAGATCTACCGAAAAACCGCGGAAACGGAGATCAATTTATCCGTAAACCTGGATGGGAAGGGGGAGGCTGATCTGATTTCATCAGTTCCTTTTCTTGATCATATGTTGAATCTGCTCGCCCATCACGGCGGCTTGGATATGTTCGTTCGGAGCCAGGGTGATACACAGATCGATGATCATCATTTGGTGGAGGATCTCGGCATTTGTCTGGGGGAAGCCGTGAAACAAGCTCTTCGGGATAAGAGTGATATCAAGCGTTACGGATCCGCCCTGATACCGATGGATGAGACCTTGTGCAACGCGGCGATTGATATCTCGGGGCGGCCTTACCTGGTTTACCATAGCGCATTGAAAGACCGAAAGATCGGGGGGTTTGATTCATCCCTTCTCCGGGAGTTTTTCAAAGCCTTTACGGACCACGCGGGTGTCACATTGCACATCAACGTCTTGTATGGTAGAAATACACACCACATTGCGGAGGCCATTTTCAAGGCCTTTGCCCATGCTTTCAAGGAAGCTGTCGCACGTGGCCACAGTCAGAAAGGTGTGCTTTCGACGAAGGGAAGACTGGATTAAAAAAAGACAGGAATACAAGATGAAAGCAGGTTGCAAATCCATTTATCCTTTGGGGCTGGTTATTTTGGGCATCATCTTTCTCTTCGGTTGCGCAGGAGCGGTGAGCTCCTTGTCTTCGTCTTCTTCCGGGGCGGGAATGACCTACAAAAGAATTGCTGTTTTACGGTTCACTCAGGCAAATCCGGCTGATACGATTGATAAGTTGATGCCTTCCGATATTGCCCTTCAGGGTGAGCGGGATGTGGATAGTCCGGAAAAGATCGTTGAAACGATTTTTCTGACCAGGCTCGGCGAAAACAGGGATACGGAGATTATCCCGGTTGAGGAAACCGAAGGAGTGTATCGCCAGCTTACGACGAAAACCATCTCACCCAAAGAAATCGAACTGATCGGCCAGCTCGGCAAAGCGTTGAAGGTCGATGCAATTGTGGTGGGTTATGTGTACCGTTATATGGAAAGAGTGGGGACGTCCTATGCCGTTGAAAAACCGGCATCGGTTGCCTTTGAGATTCACCTGATCGACGTGAAAGCCGGAATTCGAACGTGGCGGGCGACTTTCGACAAGACCCAGCGTTCCCTGATGGAAAACCTTTTCAATTTTCGTTTTTTTGTTAAGGATAGAGGCCGTTGGATCACGGCAAGGGAATTGGCTGAGGAAGGGATTGATCAGGTCATGCAAAATTTCCCCGGTACACGTTGAAGAGAAGCGGAATCAGCCAAGATTAGATAAACACTGATCGACGGAATCTCCGGTCCACGGGGATTCCGATATTTTTTATGTGAGGCATCCAATTGATTATAATACCGGCCATTGATTTACATGGAGGAAAATGTGTCCGACTCCTGCAGGGAGATTTTGACCGGGTAACGGTTTATGCGGATGATCCGGTTGGTATGGCGTTAAACTGGCAAGAACAGGGGGCACAACGTCTCCATATTATCGATCTTGACGGATCCCGTGAGGGTATGCCAAAAAACAGGGAAATTATCGTCAGGATTGCGAGGGAACTTCGGATTCCCATTGAGCTTGGTGGTGGCATTCGGGACATGAAAACGGTAGAGGCCTACCTGAAGGAAGGCGTCGAGTGGCTGATCTTGGGAACCGCGGCGATCCGGGACGGCCAGTTCCTCCGTAACGCCTGTGAGGCGTTTCGGGATCACATCATTCTGGCTCTCGATGCCAGGGATGGCCAGGTTGCCGTGCAGGGTTGGACGGAAACGACGGCTCTGTCGGCCTTGGATATCATTGAACGGTTTCAGGATTATGGTTTAGCGGCAGTCGTTTACACCGACATTTCCCGGGACGGTATGCAGACGGGTGTTAACGTGGACGCAACGAAAAAGCTCGCCCAGACGACGGAGATTCCCGTGATCGCTTCCGGAGGGGTTTCCGATATTAGGGATATAGAGAAGCTGATGCAAATCGAGCAATACGGTGTCCTCGGGGTGATTGCGGGCAAGGCTCTGTATGCGGGAACGCTGTCATTGCCAGAGGCGATTGCTGTTGCCGGACGGAATCCAGAGGGTTAAGAAAATCCGGACGAACAGGTTGCGCATTTTGCAACGGGAGGGCACATAGTGGAAAACTGCATATTCTGTGAAATTGCCAGGGGAAAGATTCCATGTAACAAGGTGTATGAAGATGAGCTGGTCATGGCCTTCGATGATATCCACCCGATGGCACCGGTGCATGTCATCATCGTTCCGAAAAATCATATAGCGACAGTGATGGATATGGATCTTGACCATGCCGATGTGAGCAGGGCGTTTTTCCGTGCCATTCAGGCTATTGCGAAGCAAAAGAATGTGGATCAGACAGGGTTTCGTACGGTGATCAATTGTAACGAGGAGGGAGGGCAGGTTGTCTTTCATCTTCATCTCCATCTGCTGGGCGGGAAAAAGCTCGTGGATGAGTTAGGTTGAAGCCATCGAGAAATCATTATGAATGCCTTGGACAATTTTCTCATATCAGCTTGGTTGACAAAATAAATTCATGGTTTATCTTAGATTCCGGTAGGTGAGATTTAACAGAAGCTTATCAGGAACGGGTAATGAAGATGGATTACAGAGAAAAATTGGACCAACAAATGGTCCAGGCGGCAAAAAGCCAGGATAAGGGCCGCCTTTCCGCCCTGCGGATGATCAAAAACACACTTCATAACAAAGAAATCGACCTGCATCGTGCCATGGAAGAGGCAGAATTTATCCAGGCCTTGTCGGCAATGGCCAAACAGAGGAATGATTCCATCGAGCAATTCCGAAAAGGTGGCCGTCAGGATCTGGTCGAGAAAGAGACCATGGAGCTAAGGGTCATACAGGAGTTTCTGCCCGCCCAGTTGTCGGAAAAAGAAATCTTAGGAGAAATAGAAGGGGCCATTGCCGAAACGGGGGCGACCGGTATCCGGGATATGGGTAAGGTGATGAAGCTTCTTATGCCGAAATTGACAGGCAGGGCTGATGGAAAGCTTGTTGGTGATAAGGTAAAGGAGAGACTTTCCGGATAATCAGTATCATTTGTGACGGAATGGTCATGAGGGGAGGACCACTCCCCGTGTAAACAGGGCTTGGAGATCGTGGCGTTGTTTCTCCTGCGGAAGGGAATACAAGCTTGACCGGGTACGTTTCCCAAGAAAAGATTGACGAGATCAGAGACAGGGTCGATATCGTTCATCTGATATCAGAGTATGTTACCCTGAAAAAAATGGGCCGCAATTTCACTGGACTTTGTCCCTTCCATAAGGAAAAAACACCCTCATTTACTGTCAGGCCGGACAAGCAGATCTTCTTTTGCTTTGGTTGCGGCCTTGGGGGGAATGCATTTTCTTTTCTGATGCATATCAACGGTATGACATTCCCGGAGGCAATCCGTTATCTGGCTTCAAAAACTGGGGTTTCGCTTCCCGGGTCTCCATCCCACGCACGAACCGCTGCACGATCAAGCGAGAAAGAACAAATTTATCTCGTCAACAAGGAAGCTTCTCAATGGTTTGTCAGAAATCTTGCGATGAAGGAGAATGCATCTATCCGTGCCTACTTGGGAAACCGGGGGATTACGCCAGGGGTGATTGAGGCCTTTAGTCTGGGATATGCGCCCAATAATTGGAGCGGTCTGCGGAACCATTTTGAACGTGGGAAAATCGCGGTTGAATGGGCTGAAAAAGCGGGGCTGGTCGTTACCGGAAGGGAAGGGTCATATTATGACCGTTTCCGGGGGCGATTGATGATTCCCATTGAAGATACGGAAGGACGTATTATCGCATTCGGGGGAAGGTTGCTGGATCAGGGTGAACCGAAGTATCTGAATTCCCCGGAAACACCCGTTTACATCAAGGGACGGTGCCTTTACGGATTGAGCAAATCCAGGGAGTATATTCGGAAAGAAGGCCACGCGATTCTTGTCGAGGGATATTTTGATTTCCTGTCCCTGTGGGGCGCAGGGATTCATTCCGTGGTCGCATCTTTGGGGACGGCGCTTACGCAGGAGCAGGTGGCTCTGCTCCGGCGTTACACTCAGAAAGTCTTTGTTGCATTTGATGCCGATGTGGCGGGTCAAAGAGCCCTGATGCGGAGTTTCGAACTTTTTCTGGCGGCCGATATCGACGCATTGGCCGTGACGTTGCCGGCTGGAGGTGACCCGGACAACTTCATCCGGGCTTATGGGAAGGAAGGGTTTTTGGAGGCCATCGGTGCTGCCCAGCCGCTTGAGACTTATTGTTTGGATCAGTTGTGGGGGGGCGAAAAAACGTTGATTGGTGAAAAAAACGCAGTCAAAAAGGCGGTTCAACTTAGCCTGAATATTACTGACCCCATCGCCCGGAATCTCTTTCTCCGACGAATCTCCGAACGATTCGGTGTTGATTATGAGGTACTGCAACGAGAGGTTCGCGGCACACAGAACATTTCATTACCTCCTGCATCGAATCGACAAACGGACAGCCATAAGGGTTCCGTGGCTGATCGGGTCGACAAACTGGAGTTGTCGATTGTTCATCTGATGCTGGAAAAACCGAATAAGATTCGACGTGTTGTAGAGGACAATGCTCTCACATATTTTTCTGAGGGGAGTTTGAAAGTCCTCGCCGAGCAAATCGCAACGACTGTGGGAAGGGACGGCAGGGGAATGATCGATCTGGATGGTTTGGTTGGCCTACTCGACCGTCCGTCCATCCGGGAAGCTGTTCTGCGGCTGGTCATGGAGGAACAGCCGATTTCTGACGAACTTGCTGATCGCATATATGACGATGTCTTGAACAAGCTGAGACGTCGATGGTTCAAAAAGAAGCGTGGGAATCTGCAGGCGAAACTGGTTAAAGCGCAACAGGATCGAAACGAAACTTTACAGCTGACCTTGATACAGGAAATTGAATACCTCGTACAAGAAGAAAAAAAGCGTGTTGTCGGCAATCATGGGGATATACTGAAATTCCGGGAGAGGGCAAATGGATAAAGAAATCAAGTCAGAGGAATTTAAAAAATTGCTGTCATTGGGCGAGGAAAAGGGCTTTCTCACCTACGATGATGTGAACGATTTATTGCCCACAGAGATTGTCTCTTCCGAGCAGATCGACGATATCCTGATCCTATTCGGCGAGAAGAACATCGATATCATTGATCCCGAAAAAGAAGAAATCCCGCAGATCAAAAAGGTTGCCGAGGATCGAAGTAAGACCAAGGAAGGGAATGTCCTCGGACTTATCTCCACGGTCGGAAAAACTGGTGATCCCGTAAAAATGTATCTTCGAGAGATGGGCCTCGTGTCCTTACTGAGCCGGGAAGGAGAAGTGGAGATTGCAAAAAAAATTGAAGATGGTCTCAAAGAAGGCATGGACTCTGTTTTCTCCTCACGCCTGTCTATTAGAGAGATAATGGACCTGGGAGAGGAGTTGCGCAGTGGTGAAGTGCGGATCAAAAACCTCGTCGATAACCTTGATGACGAGGAAGGGAGTCTCGAAGAGGATACGCAAAAAATTCGGATACTCAACCTGATCGACAAGATCGCCAACCTGGACAGAAAAAATGAGGAAATCAGAAAAAAACTCAAATCCAGGGGGCTTGATGAAGATGAAAAGGAAGCCCTCAAAGCGGGTATAATCAAGAACCACAAGCAAATTATCCGGCATTGTCGCAAAATCCGCTTTAACCAGAAACAGATTGATCGCATGATCGGCCGGATCAAGCAGGCCTTGTCAGATATTGAAGCCGCTGAGGAAAAAATTCAGTCCTGCAGGGATGAATCTTGCCTGTCACGTGCCCAGTTGGAGAAACTTTGGGTGCGTATGCGTAAATTCCCCGAAGAGGAAAAAATCATCCAGCGCGAAACAGGCATCAATGCCGCGAAATTACGGCATTATGAGGAAACAATCAAGAGTGCAGACAGGGAAATAAAAAGGATTGCCGCTGAATCCGCCCACACACCCTCATCTCTGAAAAAATTGGTAATCGCTATGGAAAAAGGAGAACGCAAGGCAGAGCGGGCGAAGCGGAAGCTTGTGGAAGCCAACCTCCGTCTTGTGGTCAGTATTGCCAAAAAATACACCAATCGCGGTTTGCAGTTTCTTGATTTAATTCAGGAAGGCAATATCGGCCTCATGAAGGCGGTGGAAAAATTTGAGTATCAGCGGAGGTACAAGTTCTCAACCTACGCCACCTGGTGGATCCGTCAGGCCATCACCCGGGCCATTGCCGATCAGGCGAGGACCATTCGTATTCCAGTCCATATGATTGAAACCATTAATAAACTGATTCGTACATCCAGATACCTTGTTCAGGAACTAGGCCGGGAACCGAACCCCGAGGAAATTGCCAACAAAAAGGGCTATCCCTTGGATAAAGTGAGGAAAGTCCTGAAGATTGCCAAGGAACCCATTTCCCTGGAAACCCCCATCGGTGAGGAGGAGGACAGCCACTTGGGAGATTTCATTGAAGACAAGAAGATCATGTCCCCCTCTGAGGCCACGATCAGTATGGATCTGGCCGACCAGACCAGGAAAATCCTGGCCACTCTTACACCCAGGGAGGAAAAGGTTGTGCGAATGCGTTTCGGAATCAGTGAACGGATCGAATACCAGGAAGATGAAGACCGCCGCTATAGGGAAGTTGCAGGCGGTTCCGCTCTTGAAGGAGAGTAAGCGTCAGGATAATCATATTGGGACGGGGCCATTCGGGTGAACCTGATAACGGGTTCCGATGAATTAGGATTTGACACCGGGAGATAATTGTTATAACTGTCTGCGAAGTTTTTCAATCATAGGGACGTAGGGCCCATAGCTCAATTGGTAGAGCCACCGGCTCATAACCGGTAGGTCCCTGGTTCGAACCCAGGTGGGCCCACCAAGTTGTTCCATAAAGCGGGAAGAAGTATAGGCTATGCGTATGAAGGGTAAAGTTTTACCGGCGCGATTCAATATGGAAACACGAGTTTCGGCAGAAGCTTGCCTCTAAATGAATGCACCTCTAGCGGGTGCATTTTTTCTACCAAATTATCTGGGGAAAGGGAGAAATAATTGATAGAAGACCTTCAGTTGTTCATCTAACTGCAAAGAAGTGATTCCGATGCGGCACGGATCAAAATAAAAAAGAAGGAACTGCCGGAGCGTATTGCGAGGCTTGATCAAGCCTTCCAGATCATGCAACAGAAGCTAGAGGATTTTCGAGTTCATCTGGAAGATTTGCGCAGCCAGTACCGGGAAAGGGAGGACAAACTGAGACAGGGACAGGACGGGTTGAAGAAAGCCAGGGAACGTCTCGAGTTAGTCAAAAATAACAAAGAATATCAAGCTATTCTCAAAGAAATCGATAGCATGGAAAAGAAGAACGGTGATGTGGAATCGGAGATCATTGGCCTTTTCGATGCCATAGATAAGGAAAACGGTGAGTTGGAACAGCGGGAGAAGGACTTTGCTGGGGAGTCAAACGCCTATCAAACGAACCGGAATAAACTGGAACTGGAAATGAAGTCTCTTGATGAAAGTATTGCCGAATGCCAGGCGAGAAACGGGCGGATTAGAGGCTCCCTCGGGGAAAATCTGATCCGCAAATATGAGGCCATCCGGAACCTGCATAGGGACGTTGCCGTTGTTTCTGTCTGGAAGGGGGTCTGCAACGGCTGTCATATGAACATACCTCCTCAGATGTATAATGAATTGCAGAAGACCACCGTGTTGATGTCCTGTCCCCATTGCAACCGTATTATTTACTGGCAAAATGCGGAAGAAAATTCTTAGTCACTCCCGGTCGATATCGATATTGATTCGGCTCCGGGATAGTCTGTGAGCAATCTTCAAAAATTATATTGACTAACCCGATATAATCAATACGATCAAAAGAGGGAGGTTGCAGCAGTTCAGATGGTCGCTGGTCCGCGTGCGGGCTGGAGGAAAGTCCGAGCTCCACAGGGCAGGATGGTCGCTAACAGCGACTGGGGGTGACCCTAAGGAAAGTGCCACAGAAAATATACCGCCCTTCCGGTTCTTCGGAAGTCCCTACGGGGAGGCAGGGTTCATCCTGCAGGTAAGGGTGAAAAGGTGAGGTAAGAGCTCACCAGTTTCCCGGGTGACCGGGAAAGCTTGGTAAACCCCATCCGGAGCAAGACCGAATAGGAAAGCGCCAAGGATTGCCCGTCCGTGCTTTCGGGTAGGTTGCTCGAGACGACAGGCAACTGTCGTTCCAGATGAATGATCATCGCCCCTTTCCGGGTAACCGGGGCGGGGAACAGAACTCGGCTTATGAACCGCTGCAACCCCTCTTCACCTATTATATTTTGCCATGTTTATAGATAATCAAAGGATGAAAAATCCCTACAGGTATGCCATTAAAAAATCCGGATGGCTTGGGGGAAAACTGTTCCGACCATAATCCCCCCGTTCATGACGAGGTGTGCGGGCTCCTCTGATCCCGATATTTTGGTTGTTTGTGGAAGCCGGGGGAAGAACTAAAGGGCGGAGAACATATGATCGAATTTTATAAAATGAGCGGTAGCGGCAATGATTTTATTGTCATTGACAACCGGAGAGCGGAGTTGGCCGTCCCCGACCTGAACGGGTTTATCAACCGGATCTGTTCCAGGAAGGGCGCCGTCGGGGCCGACGGGTTGATCCTGATCGAAAGATCCACGACATGGGATTTTCGCTGGAGGTTTTTCAACGCCGACGGTTCGGAGGTGGATATGTGCGGCAACGGTGGCCGCTGCGCCGCCCGGTTTGCCTTCCTGAAAGGCATTGCGCCGCCGAGAATGTCTTTTGAGACCCGGGCCGGTGTCATTGACGCCGAGGTCAACGGGGATACGGTCAAGTTGAGACTCACTGATCCCACCGAACTCAAGACGAACCGCAAAATCAGGATCGACGACACACCCTTTGACGTGAACAGTGTCAACACGGGTGTTCCCCACGTCGTCCATTTTACCAGTTCTCTCGATGCGTTCGATGTAATCCATGTGGGTCGGGCCATTCGTTACCACAGGGTGTACGAAC